>CAMTWS010000228.1:0-6605 GCA_947085485.1 uncultured Prolixibacteraceae bacterium | reverse complement strand
GCTCCGAAAAGTCCTTTGACCCCCTAACCCCCAAAGGGGGGACTTCCTAATTCAATGATTTTCAGATGTTCCCCTTTGGGGTTAGGGGTCAAACAGATGAAAATTATTGAATTTCCGACTTTTCGGAGTAAGCTCAACCTTTAAGTTTGTACAGCTCGCGTGTTCGTTGTGTTGCCAACTCCGGGTTTTCAATTTCATTCAATCTGTCGGAACCTACCAGCGCTAACCAAAGTTTAAAAGGTTCTGCTTTGGGTGAAGGAATTGATTGTATAATACGCAAAAGTCCTTTTGCATCGGCACAATTCAGCTTTTGTTTGCCGCCAAAAGTTTCGACCGAAAGGGGGGTGACAAATTGTCCCCACCCTTTGGAAAGTTCCTCGTCCGCTTACGCATTTTCTTGATATAATCGCCAGGGTTGGGTGTGTCGGTCAACACCTGTACGACGTCTGCTACAACGAAATACCATTTCTGCTCCGACTCGTTCCAAACCGAGCGAATTTGCCTGCTCTCGAATAGTTTAATATTGCTCATTTACTTGTTTTTGAAGATTCTAAAAATAATCCGATTAATCGATAAATAGCACACCCGACAGACAAAATATTTCAAGTTTTACAGCAGGTTGGTTAACCGCATTGACGCGATGCATCGCGTCAATACCCCGCATCATTCCTTCAAATACCCCTCAATCAAATCATCATAACTTTTCATCAGCAGTCTGACAATTTCATTTTGAGGATTAAACGAAAACCCATCGATTTGCTGGATGGGCAGGATTTTAGGCGAAGTGCCGGCAATAAAAGCGGCATCGAAATGTTGCAGTTCGCTGAGGCCAACATCGCATTGGTTAACCTGAATTTTCAGGTCGCGGGCCATTTGAAGTGTTTTTTGCCGTGTAATACCTAATAAAACTTTGTTGCCGGGCGGGGTTACAAGTTCGTTTCTGTTCACAAAAAAAACATTGCTCCGGCTGCCTTCGGTTACCTTATCGAGATGATCGACAAGCAAAACTTCGTAAAAACCGTTATCTGCCAGCATTTGATCTGCCCTTTGGCGCACTGTGGTTTGGAAAACCTTGGCATTTGGGTTTTCTCGTTCGGCTTTCAGTATGCCGCATGAAATACCATCGCGGTACATTTCATTAGTTGGATACTTATGTGGCACAAAAAAGGCTTTCAGATTTATTTTAGACGAAATCAATACATTACCATCGGAAACTTTATTTCTTTCAATCAGATTTTTAAGAAACGTGCTGATTTGAGTTTCCGAAAAATTGATGGTTTTTCCGGCCAATTCCGCCGAATGGTAAAACCGTTCGAGGTGGTCTTCCAAAAACAGGGGAACCCCGTTTACCACCCTTAAAACTTCGTAAATGCCACCTTCATTTTCGCCAGCGATAAAAACTTCGGCTGGCCTGAATTCGTCGTTAAAAACAAAAAATTTATGAATTGGTAAAACAGTCATTTTTAGTTGATTTGTGGTAAATTTATTCAATTGTTTTAATAAGGGTGGCAATGATTGAAAAAATTCCGGTTCCGGTAACATTTAATACACATAAACACCATTTTCGATTTCTGCTTCATCAAATCGGGATATGGAAAAACCTGGAATGGAAACAGGTTGAAGCCGAATTGCTTCAAATAGGCGAAAACCTGCTCGATTTTTATACCGGCAATTTAACCGTTGAAAATATATGTACAGAATGTACCCACTATTTTAAAACCAATAACATTAACGACAAAATCTCGTTTGCAAGTTGGTTGCATCCGTTTGAATACCGGAAAATTGTATTGGGCGATTCATCGGAATGGGTTATTAAAGAAGGAAACGACAAAGAACGGTATATCCACATCCATCCGGCCAAACATTCGCCGCACACCATTCGTGTGCGGGCTGCAATTTTAAAAACTGTGGTTACATTGATGGTTCATACTTGCGCCATTTCGCAACATATAAATGAAAACCTGCAAACGGTTAACCAAATCCGAAAAGAATTCCTTCATCTTTCACCAATAAAATCGTTACAACGCGGCAAAGGGATTTTACAGTTATGGGAAATGTTCGTTAAAAATTAAATATCTATTTTTACACCCCGATAAAACTATTCTTTTAAAAATTGACAATGAAACCAAATCGAAACCACTTATTGGCAATCGTATTTTTTATTGCCTTGTTTTCGTGCAAACAGCATGAAACAAAAAATTACATTCAGTACGTTGATCCGTTAATTGGCACAGCATTGGCCGACACAGAGTCGGTAAAACTCCGTCCGGGCGACAGGGTAAACAACGGGCAGGCCCTTCCGTCCGTTACGGCCCCATTTGGAATGACGCAATGGACGCCACAAACCCAGCCTACCGAAACAAAATGTATTGCGCCATTTTATTTTGGAACAACTTTCATACAGGGATTCAGGGCAACACACTGGTTAAATGGCTCTTGTGCACAGGATTACGGCTCATTTACCGTATTCCCGACAAATAGTAACGACAATTTCAGGTTTCTGCCCAGCCAACGAAACTTATTCTATTTAATGGACAGCGAAACGCTATCTCCGGCATACAGTTCTGTACTTTTCCCCGAGTTTGGCATAATGACCGAAATTACGGCTACCAAACGCGCCGGGTTCTTTAAGTTTTCGTGGTTAGACCCAAAAAACCCAACAATTATTGTAGATGTAAACAGCGATGAAGGTGAAGGCTATATTAAAATTGATGTTGAAAACCAGGAAATTATTGGCTACAATCCAGTACACCGAATTTACAACGGAAACGGGAAACCAGCAGGGATTTCAGGTTTTTTTGTTGCAAAATTCAGTCAGGAATTTACAAAATACGGAACTTTTGCCGGCATGGATTTCACCCACGGAACAACAGAGCAAAAAGATAAAAATCAAATTGGGGCATACGTTTCTTTTCCGTTGGAGGACGATGACGTGCTTTATATGAAAATCGGCACGTCGTTTACAAGTATCGAAAATGCCCGAAAAAACCTGGAAGCCGAGATTCCGGATTGGGATTTTCAAAAAACCAAAAGCAACCTCGAAAAAACATGGAACGATATTTTGGGTAAAATTGATATTGAAGGTGGCACTGAAGAAGACTGCACCAAATTTTACACGGCCATGTACCACAGTTTGTTACATCCGCGGCTTTTGAGCGATGTTAATGGCGAATACCCCGGATTTGCCGATGATACAACTATTCATATTGCCGAAGGTTTTGATTATTATGATGACATGTCGAACTGGGATATTTTTCGCGCCCAAATGCCGCTGCTCAGTATTATTGCCCCAAAAGAATATACTGATATGGTTAAGTCGCTCATTGTGAAAGCAGAACAAGGCGGATGGCTGCCCATATCCCCCATGTGGAACAGTTACACATCGGCAATGATTGGCGACCACAGCTCCGCAATAATTGCCGATGCGGCCATAAAAGGTTTTGATTTTGACCTTGAAAAAGCATACAAATACATGCGCAAAAATGCATTTGAAACGCCTGACAATATTGAAGATTACAGAGATGGAAAAGGCAGGCGCGCGCTTGCCGGTTATATGCAACTGGGCTATATTCCGCTCGAAGACGAAGTTTTGGATGCCTTTCACCAGCGGGAACAGGTATCGCGAACAATAGAATATGCATACGATGACTGGGCTGTGGCACAGGTAGCCAAAAAACTGGGCGAAACTGCCGATTACAAAGAATTAATGGGCCGCTCACTGAACTATCAGAATGTTTTTGATCCTGAAAAGGGTTGGGTTTGCGGCCGTTTTGCCGATAGCTCTTTTACCGGTGAGTTTGGCGAAAACGACCATTTACCATACATTACCGAAGGTACGCCAAAACATTATACATTTTTTGTTCCTCATGATATTCAGGGTTTGATGGAATTGATGGGAGGAAAAGAAAAATTTCATTCTGAGCTAAACCAGTTAATTGATAATAAGGAATACTGGCACGGAAACGAACCCAGCCACCAGATTCCATATTTGTTTAATTATGTTGGCGACTGGAAAAAAACACAATCAACCGTAAAATATTTGCTTTCAACCGAATACGGACTTGGCCCCGGTGGAATTTCGGGCAACGACGATGCAGGCCAAATGTCGGCATGGTATGTTTTTGGCGCCACCGGATTATACCCGGTTTGCCCCGGAAGCAACGAATATCAGCTCTCCTCTCCCATCTTCAGTAAGGTAACTTTTAACCTCGACAAAAAATATTACCCCGGCGGAAAATTTGTATTTGAAGCCGAACCCGGAAATAACCTGAATTCGTTTTCGAAAGTAAAGTTGAACGGAAAAGAAATTGAACCTGTAATTACACACGAAGATTTGCAAAAAGGGGGAAAATTGGAGTTTTTGATGAAATAATATCCATGCCGTTTTCCTATTTTTGAAATCAAGATAAAAAATAACATCAGATGAATTTTAAGATCAGCCACTTTTTCTCCAAAACCCTGTTTGCAGTTTTTATTGTAACAACTGCTGTTTTCAATACAAAAGCCCAAACACCCAAAACATCGAAATACATAACCATCGATCAGTTTGGTTATCTGCCAAATTCAAAAAAGGTGGCAGTTATCCGCAATCCTTTTGTTGGATATGATTCGCTGGAAGCGTTTACACCCGGCAGAATTTATGCCGTTGTAAACAGCGAAACCAAAGAACAGGTTTTTAGCGGCGCACCCGTAATCTGGCAAAATGGAGCTACCGATGCTTCATCGGGCGACAAAGCATGGTGGTTCGATTTTTCGGCATTGAAAAACGAAGGAAAATATTACGTTCTCGATGTTGACAGCAACATGCGTTCCTATGAATTTGAAGTCAGGGAAAACATTTACGAAGAGGTTTTAGTTCAGGCTGTCCGTACATT
This sequence comes from uncultured Prolixibacteraceae bacterium, assembly GCA_947085485.1. Taxonomy (GTDB): domain Bacteria; phylum Bacteroidota; class Bacteroidia; order Bacteroidales; family Prolixibacteraceae; genus Draconibacterium. The sequence continues at coordinate 1,731 of CAMTWS010000228.1, read as the reverse complement.
TTTTTACCAGCGTTCGGGGTATGCCAAACAACCGCCTTTTGCCTCGCCTGAGTGGGCCGATGCAGCAAGTCATTTACAGGATAAAACAGCCCGCGATTTTCTCAGAAAATCAGATGCCGACACCGCAAAAGATGTTTCTGGCGGATGGTACGATGCTGGCGATTATAACAAATACACCAACTGGACAGCCAATTATGTTGTCGATTTTATGAAAGCATTTCTCGAAAACCCGTGCGTTTGGGGCGATAACACCAATATTCCCGAATCGGGCAACCACATCCCCGATATTCTCGACGAAGCAAAATGGGGAATCAATCATCTTTTACGCCTGCAACGGCCAGATGGAAGCATGTTAAGCGTTGTTGGGGCGTCACATGCAAGTCCGCCATCGGCTGCAAAAGGTGCAACTTACTACGGTACCCCAAACACCTCTGGAACTTTAAATTCGGCGGCTGCATTTGCAATAGCATCAAAAGTTTACCGCAGCGCAGGAATGAAAACGTATGCAGATTCACTAAAAAATTCAGCTTTAAAAGCGTGGAATTGGGCCATCACAAACCCGAATGTAATTTTTAACAACAATACAGGCAGCACTGCCGGGCTTGCAGCAGGTAACTAGGAAACCGACGATTACGGGCGTTTTGTTGCAAAAATGGAAGCTGCCGTATTTTTGTACGAAATAACCGGTGACCAACTTTACAAAACCTATTTCGAAAGTAACTATAACAATATCCACCTTATGCAGTGGACTTTTGCTTACCCGTTTGAAACGACGAACCAGGAAATTCTGCTCTATTACACAACCTTGCCCGGCATTTCGCAAACTGTTAAAACAAATATTCTGAATAAATATAAAAACGCTATGGAAGGCACCGATAACTTCCCCGCAATATCCGGTAAAAAAGACCCGTACCAGGCGCATATTAAAGATTACACATGGGGCAGCAACTCCGTAAAATCGAGCCAGGGACTGATGTACACCGGCTATGTTCATTTTAAAGTGAATACAGCGAAAAATGCACAGGCGATGGAAGCGGCAGAATATTACATTCACTATTTGCACGGGGTAAATCCGTTTAACATGGTTTATCTTTCGAACATGTACAAATTCGGGGCTGAGAATTCGGTAAATGAGTTTTACCATTCGTGGTTCACCAACGGCAGCGCTAAATGGGACCGGGTTGGGAAATCGACTTTCGGACCGGCGCCCGGCTTTTTGACCGGCGGGCCAAACCCCTGCTATAACTGGGATGGCTGCTGCCCTAAAGGTTGCGGCAGTTCTGCAAATAATGCCGTGTGTTTAAGCGAATCGATTTCTCCGCCCAAAGGCCAGCCCAAACAAAAATCGTATAAAGATTTCAATACTTCGTGGCCGTTAAACTCATGGGAAGTCACCGAAAACAGTTGCGGTTACCAAATGAATTACATTCGTTTACTCGCGGCCTTTGTCCCGGCAAAATACGATTGCAGCGGCACACTCAACGGCAACGCAACATACGATGTTTGTGGTGTTTGCTCGGGCGGAACGACCGGAATTGAACCGGTTTCGAATTCAGAAAAGTGTATTGCAACGGCAACTGTCGATTTCCCGATTAATAATCCTGTTGTTTTTCCAAATCCGACTTCTGAGATTTTGAATATTGAGTCTGCTCCGAAAAGTCCTTTGACCCCCTAACCCCCAAAGGGGGGACTTCCTAATTCAATGATTTTCAGATGTTCCCCTTTGGGGTT
>CAMTWS010000227.1:0-14771 GCA_947085485.1 uncultured Prolixibacteraceae bacterium | reverse complement strand
GGAATGTACAGGATGCAGGTTTTCGAAAAAAATTTAACAGGAATGCACTGGCACAAACATAAAACCGGCGCCAATCATTTCGAAAAATATAGGAAGTTGGGCAAAAAAATGCCGGTAAGCGTTTCGCTTGGCGGCGATTTGGCATACACGTATGCGGCCACGGCGCCAATGCCCGAGAATATGGATGAGTATTTACTTGCAGGATTTTTACGGAAAAAACAGGTTAACCTTGTAAAGTGCATCACCAATGATTTGTATGTTCCCGAAGATTCGGATTTTGTTATCGAAGGGTTTGTTGACCCTGCCGGGGAACTAATTTGGGAAGGGCCGTTTGGCGACCACACCGGTTTTTATTCGCTGGCCGACTGGTACCCGAAATTCCATGTAACCTGTATCACGCACCGCAAAGACGCCGTTTACCCTGCCACTGTTGTTGGTGTGCCGCCCATGGAAGATGCGTATATTGGACTGGCCACCGAGCGCATTTTTTTAACGCCAATCCGCATGTCGATGGTGCCCGAGATGAAAGACATGACCTTGCCGGTGGCCGGGGTTGCCCATAATTTCACGGTTGTTAAAATCGAAAAAAGCTACCCGGGGCAAGCCATAAAAGTGATAAATTCGTTGTGGGGAGCCGGGCAAATGATGTTCAATAAGGTTTTAATGGTGGTTGAACCGGATGTAAATATCCATGAACCTGCTGAACTGGCAAAGGCTTTTGCGCATAATTTTGATCCAAATTACAGTTTGCATTTTTCAAAAGGCCCGCTTGATGTTTTGGATCATTCATCACAAAAATTTGCTTTTGGCTCTAAACTGGGCATCGATTTAACAAAACCATTAACCGAAGAAATTTCAGACGAAAAAAGGAATGAATTTTTGGAGGTAGAAATTGACCTTAAAAAGCTAAATTCAATTCCAGAAATTGCAGGATATAATGATCTTCGTTCCAAATTTTCTCTTCCGGTTTTATTACTGAGTGTAAGAAAAGATACAGGTTTTACAAAGCAAAAATTAATCGAACAATTACTTGAAATCGATGGATTAGCGAGTTTTAAAGTGGTAGTATTTTTCAATGATGGCGCCGGTTTGAACGATTTATTCACAATAATGTGGTTACTGGGCGGAAACCTCGAACCCGACCGTGATATTTCTGTATTCGATACAAAAAACGGGAAACCGGTGGTTTTTGCCGATGCCACTTTTAAAACCCGCGAACACGACAATTTTAAACGCGACTGGCCAAATGTGGTTTCCATGGACGACCAAACGATTTCGGTAATCGATAAAAAATGGGATGTGCTCGGATTGGGAGAGTTTATTCATAGTCCTTCGCTGAAATTTAAAAATCTGGTAAAAGGAGTGGGAGCGGTAAGAGAATAAAAAAGTTATTGGTCGCTTGTCATTGGGAAATTCATCAGATCTGTCATTTCAACGAGTTTGCGAGGAGAAATCTGTGGTAATTAGTAACAGATTTCTCAGTCGTGCCTCATTCGAAATGACATTAAAATCAAATCCAAACCAACTCCAGTATCTTCTGCAGCCACTTCGCATCCACCTGCGAAAACGCAGCTTTTTCTGAACTGTCAACATCTAAAACACCAATAATTTCTCCCTCCCCGTTTTTAAATGGAACAACAATCTCCGAATTCGAACGGGCATCGCAGGCAATATGGCCGGGAAACTGGTGAACATCTTCCACAACAACAGTCTCATTTTTATTGAAGGCTGCCCAGCAAACACCTTTGTCTTTTTCCAGAATCTGGCAGGCAACCGGCCCCTGGTAAATATTAACTGTCATATTTCCATTTTCTAACAGGTAAAAACCAGTCCAGAAAAAGTATTCAATTTTATGATGAAGCACTGCCACAATGGTTGCCATCCGGGCTGACTGGCTGTTGCTTTTCAGAACTAATTCGCTTAATTGGGTGTAAATTCTGCCGTATCTTCCTTCTTTTTTGTTGTCTTCCATTTGTTTGCTGTATCATCCAATTACTTTATTCTTTCTTTCCAGATAAGCGGATTTCTGCTGTTATGAAACACAGCATATAAATCAACTGTATTCAAAACAATTTTAAATAAATTGAATACGGGAAACGCTTAACAACAGCCTTTCTGATATTCTGGCCTATGTCAGGAAATTGCTTTGGGTTATGTAACAAATGGGAAATTGTTTTTTCAACTTCAATCATTAATTCATTGCCGAGGTTATCACCCTTTGTATTATACCAATCCTTTGCGTGTTTCATATCAAACTCAGCAAAAGGATGAATTCTTAACCTAAGAGAATTCTTGAGTTCATAATGTTATTCTTAACTTCTTCCCATGTTTTCCATTCGTCAGGATGTTCCAACATATATTCATATCTTGCATCTAATTCCTGCAGAATATTTTCCTGGATATTATCCGAATCATTCGAAATGGATAATCTTGTGCCAATTCTTTTAACATATTTACAATGCTTTTGGCTTTGCGGGTTTTATTATCGATCTTGATTGTATAGCTCATAATATAACTGGTAATTTCTTTAATAACCTTAAAAACTCAAACGACAACAACAAATATAGTTATTTTTAAGAAATACCACTTTGAACAATTCCTGGATATTGTATTGTCAATCTTCGCATTAATTCCCTATTTTTGCCACCCTAAAATAGTAAGCAATGGCACAAAAACCTTCCATACCAAAAGGAACCCGCGATTTTTCACCCACAGAAATGGTGAAACGGAATTACATTTTCGATTTAATTAAAGAAGTATTCAGGTTGTACGGATACCAGCCCATTGAAACTCCGGCTATGGAAAACCTTTCTACATTAATGGGAAAATACGGCGAAGAAGGCGATAAACTGTTGTTTAAGATTTTGAATTCGGGCGATTTTATTTCAAACGTTACTGATGAACTTTTGGCCGAAAAAAATTCAAATAAACTCACTCAAAAAATTTCTGAAAAAGGATTGCGTTACGACCTCACTGTGCCAACTGCGCGGTATGTAGTGCAGTACCAAAACGAAATTACTTTTCCGTTTAAACGCTACCAGATTCAGCCGGTTTGGCGAGCCGATCGTCCGCAGAAAGGGCGATACCGCGAATTTTACCAGTGCGATGTTGATGTGATTGGAAGCAACAGTTTGCTCAACGAAGTTGAGTTGGTTCAGATTATCGATGATGTTTTTACGCGGTTGAAAATCAATACAATTGTTAAAATCAACAACCGTAAAATTTTATCGGGCATTGCCGAGATTATTGGCGAAAACCAGCGGATTACGGATATTACTGTTGCCATCGATAAACTCGATAAAATAGGGCTTGAAAAAGTAATTGCCGAACTGGCCGAAAAAGGAGTTTCAGTTGAGGCCATTAATAAACTGCAACCAATTCTGGCGCTGAAAGGGAATTCGGGTGAAAAAATTTCACAGTTGGAAATCATTCTGTCGTCATCCGAAATAGGGATGAAAGGAGTAGCAGAATTGAAAAAGCTGTTTGGTTACCTGAGCAACCTGAAACTGAATACCGAAGTTGAATTGGATTTAACACTTGCCCGCGGATTGAATTACTACACCGGTGCAATTTTTGAGGTAAAGGCAAAAGATTTTGAAATTGGAAGTATTTGCGGCGGGGGTCGTTACGACGACCTGACCGGAATTTTCGGGTTGCCAAATGTTTCGGGTGTTGGCGTTTCGTTTGGCGCCGAACGTATTTACGATGTACTTACACAAATGAACCTTTTTCCGCAGAAATCGAGGGAAGTTACAAAAGCGCTTTTTGTAAATTTTGGGGTAAAAGAGGAAGCTTATTGTTTGCCGGTTTTAGCCGATTTAAGAAAAAAGGGAATCAATGCCGAAATTTTCCCTGACAGCGCCAAAATTCAAAAGCAGATGAATTACGCGAATAAAAAAGAGATTCCTTTTGTTGTTCTTGCGGGAGAAACTGAGGTTCAGAATCAAACGTTTACATTAAAAAATATGGAATCGGGTGAACAAAATAGTGTATCGGCCGAAGAACTGATAAATATCCTTTTACAATCCTGATTCAAATCCGAAATTGCCACGAAAAAATACATGGCAAAACGTATTCATCAAATAACACCCGAAAACCTCACTTTCGAAATTATTCAGCACATTCTGGAAAACGATGTTAAAATTCAGCTTTCAGAAGAATCGAAACAGCTTATTTTGAAAAGCAAACAGTTTCTCGACCGGAAACTCAGCGAATCAGACATACCCATTTACGGTATCAATACAGGGTTTGGCGCCCTTTGCAATATTGTTATTTCAAACGAAGATTTAAGCAAACTACAGGAAAATCTGGTAATTTCACATGCCTGCAACATCGGCCCCGAAATCCCCGGCGACGTCGTGAAACTGATGTTGCTTTTAAAAGTCCATGCACTTTCAAAAGGGAATTCGGCGGTGCAGCTCATTACGATTCAGCGGATTATCGACTTGTTTAACAACAATGTTTTGCCGCTGGTTTACGAGCAGGGGTCACTGGGCGCCAGTGGCGATTTGGCTCCGCTGGCAATGCTTTTTCTCCCTTTGCTTGGTTTGGGTGAAGTAAATTTTGAGGGCAAAAAAACAGGGGCAAAAACTGTTCTTGAAAAATTTGGCTGGCATCCCATAAAACTCGAAGCTAAGGAAGGTCTGGCGTTGCTGAACGGAACGCAATTTATGGGCGCCCACGGGGTTTACATGTTGCTCAAAACCTTTCGCATTGTCGATCAGGCCGATATCATCGGTTCCCTTTCGCTCGATGCTTTCGATGGGTTGCTTGAACCTTTTTCAGAAAATATCCAGCGAATCAGGCCGCACAAGGGACAAATTGAAACTGCTGCAAATTTCAGGCATATACTCGAAGGCAGCGAAATGCAGGCAAAACCTAAACCACACATTCAGGATCCGTATTCTTTTCGGTGTATCCCACAGGTTCACGGCGCGGTTAGGGACACGGTTAAATATGCAGCAACAGTTTTCGAAACAGAAATAAATTCGGTTACCGATAATCCGACAGTTTTTCCTGATGATGATCTTATTGTTTCCGGCGGTAATTTCCATGGTGAACCGTTGGCTTTGGCGCTCGACTTCCTTGCAATTGCAATCAGCGAATTGGGCAGCATTTCGGAGCGCCGGGTTTATCGCCTTATTTCGGGCGAACGCAATTTACCAGCATTTCTGGTGGCAAATCCCGGCTTAAATTCGGGGTTTATGATTCCGCAATATGCTGCGGCATCCATTGTCAGTCAAAATAAACAACTTTGTACTCCGGCTTCTGTCGATTCAATTCCTTCGTCGAACGAGCAGGAAGACCATGTCAGTATGGGTGGAAATGCAGCAACCAAAGCTTTAAAAGTAGTGCTGAATACTGAGAAAATATTAGCCATCGAATTGTACAATGCAGCCCAGGCAATGGATTTCAGGCATCCGATAAAAACATCGCCCTTCCTTGAAAAATTTATGGAGGAGTACCGCAGAAAAGTTGCTTTTGTTCAGTTTGATGTTTTAATGTACGAAGGGATTAACAAAACCATCGAATTTCTAAATGAAACAGAAACAAGGAGATTGTAACCGTTTTTTTTACGGGAAAAAAAATCAAATTGATGCTCATGTAAAAAGCGGGTTTGATAACGAAATATTTGTAAGATAACAATTTGAAGAACAAATAAATTTTAATCATGAAACCCGCAATTGACGGATGCACAGACATCACCTTATGAATGGCTCCGGGCAAATAATCGGTTTAATAATGTTGCAATATTTGGAAACTTATTTTATCTTTGACTAAAAAATAGGATGCAATACTTTCATACCAGATTTTTAGAAGAAGCTGACAAATTCATTGCCGGTCTTGACGCGAAAACTGCTAAGAAAGTATTTTACAATGTTGATCTTGCGGAACAGACAAATGACCCAAAACTTTTTAAGAAATTACAAAATGAGATTTGGGAATTTCGTTCAAAGTATAGTGGGCTTCAAATCAGGCTACTTGCATTTTGGGACAATTCTGACGGCGAAGATACATTAGTGATTGCAGCGCTCGGTTTTGTTAAAAAAGGGGGCAAGGTTCCTAAAAGGGAAATCGAACGAGCAGTGAAGATTCGAGCGAATTATTTTGAAAATAAAGCAAAAAAATAAAAAATGGCACAGACAAAAAACATGTCCTATTCACTTGCCGAAATGAAAGATAAATATATCGGCAAAGTTGGTACAGCAGAAAGAGATGACTACGAATATGAACTAACCATGGAAGTTCTGGGCAGAATGATAAAAACTGCAAGGCAGGAACGTAACCTGACGCAAGAGCAATTAGGTCAACTTGTTGGTGTACAAAAGTCTCAAATTTCAAAACTTGAAAGTAGCACAAATAGTGCGACAATCGACACGATAGTAAAAGTATTTAAAGCGCTTAAAGCTGACATTCATTTTAATGTAACACTTGAAAATCAACATATTCAACTTGCCTGAAAGAATAGTGGCCACATTACAAAGGCTGTAAAAAATAGCAGGTGAGGTGCAGGTTTGAAAGTTTGTCCCCACATGTAGGTTCGTAAATGTTGGCAATAATTGAGTTCGTACAAATTTGACACATGATAAAACTTCTGACAATATTAGTTTTAACACTACCAATAATTGTATTTGGACAAGAGGACAAAGAATACAAGACCTTTGTTTTTGAATCAAATCTACCTGACGAAATTGCTGTTTTTTATCAGCAAGACAAAATAAAAAGTATTTACTCACTTTGGACAGATTTAAATCCATTTTACTTAAGAGGAGACTTTGACGGAGACAAAAAACAAGACTATGCCATAAGCATAACTGATAAACAAACCGACAAGAAAGGAATTTTGATTTATCACACAGGGACAAAAACTCATTATATTATAGGAGCAGGCAACCCATTAAGCAATGGAAACGGAGGAGACGATTATAGCTGGATGGATGCATGGATAGTTTATGTAGAAAAGGACGTAGTACCTGGTGTTGGGGAAACAGAGAAAATAACATTAAAAGGAGAAGCAATTCTTGCAAGCAAACTTGAATCCGCAAGTGGCCTAATTTATTGGACAGGAAAAGAATATAAGTGGTACCAACAAGGGGATTAAAGCGCAACTAATGCCAACTGCGTGTTTGCGATACTGGCGGCTTCGCAAACTTCAGCATCGCAAACAAAAACCGTTATTTCGCCATTAACAGAATCTTTTCAATATTTTCCTGAAACATCTTTTTTGTGTCTTCTTTGGTACGGCCTATTCCCGAAGTCATCGATGGTTTTCCTTTAACCGGAATGTAAAGGAAAGCAGGAATACCGCTGATTCCGAAAACGGAAGCCAGCTCGCGCTCCACTTCTGTATCGATTTTATAAATGGTCACTTTTCCTGCATACTCTTTCGAAACTTCTTCCAGAATTGGTGCAGCAGTACGGCATGGTGCACACCAGTCGGCATAAAAGTCAATCATTGCAGGTTTGGCCCCTTTAAATTTCCACTCTTTTGGCGATTTTTCATAATCCCAAACCTCGGCCAGAAATTTTGCCTTGGTTAATTTTACTGTCCCACCTTCGACGCCACTGTTTAGCGATACTAATTCTGCCTGATTGTCAGATGTTTTGTTTTCGTTGCCTTTACTTTTTGCCTGACTGGAATTACAACTCTGCAACGAGATTACTGCAACCGCCAGGATGAATACTAACTTTTTCATTTTGTCATTCTATTTTTGTTTATTTCAATTTTGTGCGATAAATATTGTTAATCAATAATTTGTATAATAACCCAAAACGAGTCTTTTTAGTTTATACCAGGGAGCGAATTTATTCTTGTTTTGTCAAATACCACAATAATCTGCCCGTTAATTTCGGTTTGTGGTACACCCTGCTGTCCGCATTTCCGAACCTTTTCTTCATCTGTTTTCTGGTCGGCGGCAACATTTACTACGCCTATATCAGCGTAGCAAAGAACTTCCCCTCCGATATTTTTCTCAACTTTATTAAAATTCATAATAGCGCTATCATACCTGTTTCATAATTGCAAATATATAAATATATAAATATATTTATACAATCTCTGTGCCAAAACTTTATTTTTCATTTTTGTCAGTTCCGCCAGAATATAATGTCAGTTTTGATATTGTCACGCAACCTTATTTCAACAAAATAAATCTAACATGTAATAATAGTAAAAATTGAAATTTGATGAATAAAATTGTTTTTGGAATCCTCTTTGGATTCATGATTATTTTTGCGGGATGTAACGACGACGATGAAAGATACTCGCTGGGCGATATTTGGATTGGATTAGGTATTGCTGAGAGTACCAATTCGCTCAGGATCGCAATGGATAATGGAATTGTGCTTGTCGCAATGGCGTATGCCAATAATCCCTGGCATGACCATAATTATTCGGGAGAAAATCGGAAAATTGAGGCCGGGGACAGGGTTTTGGTGAACTATACTGTTTTGGACGATGAGGTAAACAGCGATGGCAAAGTGGTGACTTATTATGTAAAAATTAATACATTAAAAAAAGTTTTGATGAAGGGGATTTTGGATATTACTCCTGAAAATGAAGACAGTATTGGCAACAATCCGATAATTGTTCAAAAACATTGGGTAACAAATAATTTGCTGAACCTTCAATTAAAATACTGGGGCAGGCAAAAAATCCATTTTATTAATCTTGTAAAAAAACCCGGGGTTTTAACTGCTGCCAGCCAGCCATTTGAACTGGAATTAAGACACAACAGCAACGATGATAACGAGGCAATTCCGTTTGTCGCGCTGGTTTCGTTTAAGCTTGATAGTTTGCAGGTTGCCGGTATCGATTCGGTGCGGTTTAAGGTTAAAAGTACCGGTTATGACGGTAATTTGAATGAATTTAATGGAGTTTATAAGTACGGTAAAAACAATTAATTCATTGTTACTTTGTTTTGAAAGGCGTCATTTTCTGGCGCCTTTTTTTATGCCAGGTATTTTAATTTAGTCGTCACCCGACTCAAAGTAGGGTGACGACTAAAACCCACACAAAAATCATTTGTCATTTCATTCCATTTGCTTTATTTTGATGATTAAATTTTTAATCCAATTCATGATGAAAAAAATAACAATTTTATCTCTGGCAGCGATTCTGATTTTTGGCTGTACCAAAAAAGAAACAGTTTCAACTTCTAAAAATTTCCTGCCTGAAACTCCCCAATTAACCTCCGACATAATGACGCCTGAAGTTTTATGGTCGTTCGGAAGGCTGGGCGAGACGCAGGTTTCGCCCAATGGTGAAACGGTTTTATACACAGTTACTTATTTTAATATTGAAGAAAACAAATCGTACCGCGATATTTATACCATTTCGGTTTCGGGTGGAGATACAAAAAATATTACAAATTCAGTTGGCAACGAATTTAATGTGGTTTGGCGGCCTGACGGAAAAAAAATCGGATATCTTTCGTCGGCTTCCGGGAGCGTGCAGCTTTGGGAAATGAACCCTGATGGCAGCGGAAAAAAACAGGTTTCTGAAATTACCGGTGGGATTTCGGGATTTGGTTATTCGCCTGACCAATCGAAAATAATCTATTTGAAAAGTGTTAAACTTGATCAAAACGTGACCGATCTTTTTCCCGATCTTCCGAAAGCCAATGCCCGCATTGAAAACGACATTATGTACCGCCATTGGGATGCATGGCACGATTATACTTTCAACCATATTTTTGTAACCGATTATTCAAAGGGAAAAATTACCGGAGGAAAAGATATATTGGAAGGCGAAAAATTCGATTCCCCGAACAAGCCATTTGGCGGAAACGAACAAATTGCCTGGAGCCCCGATGGAAAAACAATAGCTTACACCTGTAAGAAAAAAACGGGCAAAGAATATGCAATTTCAACCAATTCCGACATTTATATGTACAATGTTGAAACCGGAAATACAGTCAATTTCACTTCCGGAATGATGGGTTACGACCAGAATCCTGTTTTTTCGCCCGATGGGAAAAAGCTTGCATGGGAAAGCATGGAACGCGATGGTTACGAGGCAGATAAGGTTCGCTTATTTGTAGCAAACCTTGAAACTGGTGAAAAGAAAGACTATTCGGCGGGATTCGAAAATAACGTTGCCGGATTTAACTGGAGCGCCGATGGAAAATCGATTTATTTTATCAGCAACATTCAGGGGACCGAAGAAATTCACCGGCTCGATTTGGCAGATGGTTCAATAGTTAGATTAACCGATGGAATCCATGATTATCTCAGTGTTTTAACTGCCGGGGATAAACTGGTTGCTCAAAAAGTTTCCATGTCGCAACCGGCCGAAATTTACCTGGTTGACCCGGTTACAGGAAAAGATGAAGCTTTAACCGCGATTAATAAAGGAATTCTCGACCAACTCACCTTTGGAAAAGTGGAAGAACGCTGGATGGAAACTACCGATGGAAAACAGATGCATTCCTGGGTAATTTATCCGCCACATTTCGATCCTTCTAAAAAATATCCAACATTGCTTTACAATCAAGGCGGACCGCAGGGAACAGTTAGCCAGTTTTGGTCGTACCGCTGGAATTTTCAAATGATGGCTGCCAACGATTATATTATTGTAGCGCCCAACCGTCGCGGTTTGCCTGGTTTTGGGCAAGAATGGAACGAACAGATTTCGAAGGATTACGGCGGCCAAAACATAAAAGACTTATTAACTGCAATCGATGAAGTTTCAAAAGAACCTTTTGTTGATAAAGATAAAATGGGGGCAGTTGGAGCCAGTTACGGCGGTTTTTCGGTGATGTACCTTGCCGGTAATCACGAAAAAAGATTTAAGGCTTTTATTACTCACAACGGGATTTTCAATTTCGAGCACATGTACACAACAACCGAAGAAATGTGGTTTGTTAATTGGGATTACGGCGGCGCTTACTGGGATAAAACCAATGCTGCTGCGCAACGTTCGTATTCTTTTTCTCCCCATAAATTTGTACAAAATTGGGATACTCCGATTTTAATTGTTCAGGGCGAAAAAGATTACCGCGTACCGTCAGAACAGGGAATGGCAGCTTTTAATGCCGCTGTAATGCTTGGTGTTCCGGCACAAATGCTCTATTTCCCGGAGGAAAATCACTGGGTATTGCAACCCCAAAACGGAATTTTATGGCAGCGTGTTTTCTTTAACTGGCTGGATAAGTATTTGAAATAGAATTTTTTAGTCGTCACCCGACTCCGAGTCGGGTGACGACTAAATTCTGTTTTATTCCTTCAAACCAGTAATTTCAACCTTAAAATTGTCAATAAAGGCTTTTTGTTTATCGATGTTCCAAACATAAACTTTAAGTTTCGATTCGGGTTTTATTTCTTTCGAATCGATCGAAATTTCAAAACTAACCGGCCACCAGTTGGAAAAAGCTTTTATGTATTTGTTTATTTGTCGCCCTTGCCAGATATACGATCCCGATTCATTTTCGATTGAAAAAACCAGACTTGCCGTTGTTTGATCTGAAAAATTACAAAACACTTCGCTTGCAATAATAATTTTACTGAAATCATGAATGGGTAATGAATCGAGAGGATATGAGAAAGTGGCTGAGAATTCATTCATCAATAGCGATTTTTCACCTTCATATTTGATTGTTTCCGACAGGGTATTTCCATTTAAATCCCAATAAACCGGAGTGTTTTCAAAATTAATCAGCGAGAATAGAAGTTGTTCGCCTGTAGCCGATAGTATTGAAGCCTGACTGAGTTCATAAATAGAAATGTTCAGATCTTTATCTTCAAAAACGAGCTTGTTCGCAGGATGAATATTTTTCACAAACAAAGGCAAATCGTCGTTATTCAAACCCGACAAATATTGGGTGTACCAGTTCAGATACAACAGATTTTGTTTATTTATCACCGAGTCGGGTTTAAAATCATCAAAACTGACAAAAGTAATTGAGTTGTTTTTGTCGAATTGCTGATAGTAATTCCCGATTCGCTTCTGAACTTCGTCGGTTACCACAACTGCATCTTTGTATTTTTTCAGAACCTGGTCAGTAATAAATTCCCTTTGTTTTTGATAATTGACTTTTCGGGCATAAATAAACGATTTGAGTGGCATGATTGCCAAAAGGATAACGAAAATAAATGTAAAAAGTGTTTTGTTGATTTTCGAAGTTTTTAACAAACTGAATAGAAGAATCAAAACTCCCAACGGCACATAATGAAACCAAAATGTTTCTCCGGGTAAAAAGTTTGCGGCGGCTGCGGCAACGATGAAAATCAAAATATAAAGCACTGCATTTTTTTTCGTTTCAGAAAATTGGTTTAAAAGAGAGGCTGCCGGAATGGCCACAACAGGGACCAAAAACAGGTAATGACGCGGATCAAGACACATGGGTGAATAGGAGTTAACCGAAATGGTCATAAAATTTGATGAAAGAAACAGGATTACAGCCGACACTATCCAAAACGAAAAGGAGTCACTGAATTTGAAGTAGTTTTTTATGTTGGTTCGGATGAGATAAATAAAAACAAAAATATAACCAATCAGCATTCCCTGAAAAATGAGCATACTGACAAAGCCAAAACTAATCCGTTCGAGCAGAATTTTAACGGGTTGACGGTCGTAACTGCAAAGGTTCAGGTAACTGTTCCGGGTAATTGCTTCAAACCGTTTTGCTACATCGCCGGTTAAAAGCCAAATCAGAATGAAATAAGCTGCGAGAATAATAATTCCAGAAAGAATTGAGTAAATCCAAAATTTAAGATCGCGTTTGAAAATAAAATCGACAATTGCAAAATAAATGAGCAATGGCAATACAAGAACGATGGTTTCTTTGGCCATAAATCCAAACAACAGCGCCAGCGCCATACCAATTGAACAGAGCAGCAGATTTTTATTGTTTCCGAATTTATACTGATGCAGGAAAAATAATGCCAGCATTACTGAAAAAGCCACATAAATGTCGGGCATCAGTTTGTCGGAATAAAAAATAAACCAGCTTGACAAAATGGTCAGCGACTGTCCAAATAATTGGGTGGGATAATTTTTGTTTTTCAGTAAAACAAATACCAAAGACAAAGTTAAAATAGTGATTAGCAGCGATGGAATGGCCGAAGCAAAATCGGAAACGCCAAAAACAGAATACGACAGCGCGGTTAAAACAATCACAGGAAAACGGTAAGTGAAATGATCGTTGAAATCAACAATTCCATTACTAAAATCAAATGCAAGTCTTGCATAATGTAAATCGTCGTATCCAAAATGGCCGAGGTACCCGAAAATATGGTACGCAATGATTGCCAAAGCGTGAATAATGAAAATGACTCAGGGAATCAGTTTTTTATGAATCATAAACTTGATAAATTAGAACTTAATTTTGAGATTTTTATTTTAACCGGTAACTCACAAAAGCCAGGCGTTTACTGTCGGGCGACCACGAAGGGACGTTGATTGTCCCCTGTCCTCCAAATAATTTTGCCATCACCTGAACATCTTTTGTTTCAAGATTCATCAACCGCAACATTACATCTTTGTCTGCCGGGTGCGAACCGGAAGGAATATCAGTACCAAATGAAATATAGGCAATCCATTTTCCGTCGGGAGAAGGGTGTGCAAACCAGTCGTTGTATTCATCGGTGGTAATTTGTTGCTGTTCACTGCCGTCAGTTTTCATTCTCCAGATTTGCATCGTACCCGTTCGTTCAGAATTAAAATAGATGTATTTTCCATCGGGCGACCAGTTTGGCGCTTCTATCCGGCCCTGTGTATGATAAACTACTCTTCTGTCGAATGAACTGACAGGAATAGTTTCCAAAGTACTTTCAATTTTTTTCAGTGAGTCGGGTTTCGCTTCAATGGTTTCAATGACAACATTCGAAAAAATGGCCGTTTCAATGGTATCGTTGTTATGTGCACAAACACCCAACCCAATGCAAAAAGGTTCGGTAAAAGGCAGTTTGAAAGTACCTCCCGAGGATTTGAGTTCGCCATCGCCATAATCGATTGACATGGAAAGATAATCTCCATCTTTTTCTATTCGCACTCTTTTTGGGGCCGAAATACTGGATTGTATCTCCCGGGTAATTTCTCCCGAAACTTCCCTGTACTGAATTGATGTAAGACCGTCGCCATGAAAAGCTGCATCGGCATAAGCCGAACAGGGTTCCAAACTTTGACTGATTATCATACATGCCTCTCTGTGCGCGTTTCCTCCGGTTCCAACCCAGGTAATATCGGCTGCTATGGAAACATCGCCCGTCATTTTCTTCCACGCATAATGCAATTCGTCCGTTTGGCCCCACATGTTTGAGCCACCGCCTGAAATAGTATATGAATTATCGGAATAGTTAAATTTAACTGACCCTGCTTTTTTTACATTTCCAATGTCGTTGTTTCCCTCAAATATTCCCAGTTTTGGGGCAGTGTTGCATGCTCCTAAAATCAGGAGAATAATTAAAAATGATAGTTGTTTAATTGAGTTTTTCATAAAAGGTTAATTTTTAAATCTTTTTAAATTTTAGCTTTAAAAGTAAGGATTAAACTAATTCAAATAAGCAACAAAGTAATTTTCCTTCAATTCGATTCAAAACACTATTTTTGAACAAATTTTGAAATGTTTATTCAATGCAAAAAATACATGTTGGATTTTTAGGCGCAGGCGGAATAGCGCAGGCACATGCCTATTCCATTGAAGCCCTGAAATATTATTACAGCGAAGTTCCCGAAATTATCCTCGAATCTGTGGCATCGGCAAGAGAAGAGAGCCGAATGGGTTTTGCCCGAAAATTTGGGTTCAGAAAAGCAGAAACAGTCGAAGAGT
>CAMTWS010000226.1:0-13965 GCA_947085485.1 uncultured Prolixibacteraceae bacterium | reverse complement strand
TGAAAAATTTACAGGCATTTCAGGTAAAAAGTATTTGTTTATTGATGAAGTGCAGGAAATTGAAGGTTGGGAAAAGGCACTTTCGGGATTTCTTACAGATGAAACCACCGATTTATTTATTACAGGTTCAAACTCGCGGTTGCTTTCTTCTGAGTTGGCCACGTACATTTCCGGGAGGTATATCGAATTCAAAATCTATACGCTTACATTTTCAGAATTTATTAAATTCCGTGGAGTCCCGGAACCTGAAAAAAGGGAGGCTGAGTTTGGTTTGTTTCTGAAATATGGCGGATTTCCCGGCATTCATAGGATGGAATACGATGACGAGGTGGTTGAACAATACATATCGGCAATTTATAATACCATTTTATTAAAAGATGTTGTTGAACGCAATAATCTTCGCGATATTGCTTTATTGGAAAACATCGCTCGTTTTACTGCCGATAATTGCGGAAATATTACTTCATCAAAAAAAATTTCAGATTTTCTGAAATCACAAAAATTAAAAGGCTCTGTTGATACCGTTTTGAATTATCTCAGTATGCTGTCTTCTGCTTTTATTTTCCATAAAGTTAACAGGTTCGATATAAAAGGCAAACGACTGCTTGAAATACACGAGAAATATTACTCCGGTGATATCGGGTTAAAACATAATTTACTGGGTTATAAAATGAACGATATTTCAGGCCATTTGGAAAACATTGTATATCTCGAACTTTTATCAAGAGGTTATAAGGTTAATATAGGGAAGCTGGGTGAACTTGAAATTGATTTTATTGCAATAAAAAACGACAGACAAATGTATATTCAGGTTGCATATTTGCTTCCGGACAATAAAACTATTGATCGCGAATTTGGTGCTTTAGAAAAAATAAGTGATAATTATCCTAAAATAGTCTTGTCGCTCGACAAATATTTTGACAGTAACCGAAACGGAATTCAATGGTACAACCTTATTGATTTTTTATTAGAAAACTAAACCATGTTTCAACAATTACTAAAACAAAATCGGGTAAATCTGTAATATAAAAACCAAATTATGAAAACCAAACCAATTTTCTCAAAACCAACTCACCTTGTCATTTTCCTTCTTGTAATTCTGATTTCAAATACCCTTTTTGCCCAGGTAAAAATCTCGGAACAACAGTGGGTTTTGCCAACTTACAAAGTGATGCCGCCCGATAAAAACCCCATGTTTTTTAAGGGCGAATCGTATCAGGGCGCTTCAAAGGTAATTTATCCGTATGCGCTGAACGATATGATTTCGAATGAAAGAGTTGAAAAAGCCTGGAAAACGCTGATTCTGGAAAACGAATACATCAAACTTTGCGTTACCCCCGAAATTGGCGGAAAACTATACTACGCCACCGACAAAACCAACAACTACAATTTTGTTTACAAAAACAATGTGGTTAAACCATCGAACATTGGAATGACCGGCGCGTGGGTTTCGGGCGGTATTGAGTGGTGTGTAATTCATCACCACCGGGCGTCCACTTTTTTGCCGGTTGATTATGATTTGAAAGAAAATGCGGATGGAAGTAAAACCATCTGGATTGGCGAAACCGAGCCTCGTCACCAAATGCGGTGGACCATCGGGATTACCATGTTCCCCGGCAAATCGGTCTGTCAAACCGAGGTAAAAATTCATAACCCTACCCCGTTTACCAACACATTTTTATACTGGGCAAATGTGGCGGCACACACCAACAGCAATTACCAGGTTATTTTTCCGCCAAGTGTCGATATGGTTACCTACCACGCAAAAAACAGTTTTTCTTACTGGCCAATTTCAACAGAAATATATAATGGCGAAGATTTTACAAAGGGGGTTGACATTAGCTGGTGGAAGAATTCGGTGAACCAGAATTCCTATTTTGCTTACGACCTGAAGGAAGATTTTATGGGTGGTTACGACCACGGCAAAGAAACCGGAACAGTACATATTGGCGATCACAACATCGTGAAAGGAGCCAAATTGTGGGAATGGGGTTCGGGTGAACAAGGCCAGGCAACTGAAGGTTTGCTCACCGAAAAAGATGGCCCGTACGTAGAAATTATGGTTGGCGCTTTCTCCGACAATCAGCCCGATTACAGTTGGATTCGTCCTTATGAAGTGAAAACTTTTAAGCAATTCTGGTACCCGGTGAAAGATATCCAGGGATTCAAATATGCCAATCTCAACGGGGCTGTCAACCTTGAAAAAAGAGAAGGCAACAATGTTTTTCTGGGATATTATTCCACCCAAAAAGTCAGCAAGGCAAAAATAATCCTGAAAAGAAAAGACGCCATCGTGCTGGAAAAAACGGTTGGGATTTCTCCTGAAACTTCCTTCACAACTTCATTAAAAATGGATGTATCCTTTGAAATAACCGACCTCTACACTGAAATGATTAATCTGGAAAACAATGAAGTTTTGGTTTCATATCAACCCGTTCCTCAAAAGGCAAAAGAAAAACTTCCGGAAGAAGTAAAAAAACCGTTGCCGCCAGAAGAAATGGCAACCATTGAAGAGCTTTATTTAACAGGGAGCCGGATACTACAATTTTACAATCCAACTTTTGTTGCGATGGATTATTTTAATGAAGCGCTGAAACGCGATCCTTCTGATATCCGCACCAATGTTGCTATTGGAAATATGCACCTTAAAAACGGAGAGTACACAATTGCTCGAAGCTGTTTTGGTACAGCAATAAAACGGCTGACAAAAGATTACACCCGCCCGTCGGATTGCGAACCACTCTATCTGCAGGGATTAACCTTGAAGGCACTCGGATTGTACGATGAGGCAGTTGACACCTTGTACCGCGCAACCTGGGATTATGCCTGGCACTCGGCAGCGTACATCGAACTGGCAAAAATTTCGTGTTTACAAGGCGATTACAAAAAAGCGCTTGAACAAATCGATCAGTCGCTTTCAACAAATGCTTTGAATAACAGCGCAATCAATCTCAAGGTATCCATTCAACGAAAACTGGGCGATGTGGAAGGTGCAAAGGCAACTTTGAAACCGTTAATTGAAAAAGACCCGCTCGATTTCAGGGCAGGAAATGAGCAGATTTTGATTACACAATCGTCTGGCAACAGCCAGGTAAGTAGTGAATTGTTAACCGCGCTCAACCTGAAAATGAGAGATTTTGATCAGAACTATCTTACTCTTGCTGTTGGTTATATGAATGACGGACTTTTTGAAGAAGCCGAAAATGTTTTACGCCGGTTTAAAGGCAAAAACCAGGAAGTAAATTATTATTTGGGTTACCTTCAGGATAAAAAGGGGAATAAACCAGAAGCAGAAAAACTGTTCAAAGAAGCATCTGAAATGTCGGTTGATTATGGATTTCCGTTCAGATTAGAAATGGTTAAAGTACTGGAGCTGGCAGCCCGGTATCGTCCCGCTGATGCCAAACCTCACTATTACCTGGGCAATCTGTTATACGACAAACAACCTGAAAAAGCAATTTCGTGCTGGGAAAAGGCAGTTGAACTGGAACCTTCACTGGGCACTGCATGGAGAAACATCGGATGGGGTTATTATCAGCATTATAACCACATCCCAAAAGCAATTAATGCTTACGAAAAAGCATTTGCTGTTACAAAAGACGAACCTGTTTACTATGCCGAACTCGATCCGCTTTACGAACTGAATAACACACCCATTGAAACCCGGGCAAAACTGTTTGAATCGGCCAACAATGTTGTTAAAAAGCGCGATGATGCTTTTGTTCGCCAGATCATTGTTCTGAATCTGGCCGGAAAACCTGATAAAGCTGTTGAATATCTATCGACAAGTAATTTCCATTTTCGCGAAGGTAGTTCGAGCGTTCGCGATATTACCGTTGATGCCCACCTGTTGCAGGGGAAAAAACTAATGGAAGAGAAAAAATATGAACAGGCTTTGGAACAGTTCCGTGCCACAGTTGAAACACCCGAAAATTCGAAAACTAAAATGGGTGATGAAAGAAGTCCGCAAATCAACTATTTCATTGCGTTGGCTTATGAGGCGTTGGGAAAAAAAGTAAAAGCACAATCTTATTTTACATTGTCAACCGGTCAGGAAATCAGGAGGGTTGATTTTACCTCTTATTATCAGGGCTTAAGTTTTTTGAAATTAGGAAATAAAACCAAAGCCAACGAAATTTTTGCTGCCCTAATCGAAGAAGGAAATAAACGGATAAACAAAGGATCTGAAGTCGATTTCTTTGCCAAATTCGGTGAAAAAGAGTCGGTAAATGTACAACTGTCAAATGCTTATTTTCTGAAAGGGATCGGCAATAAAGGGCTTGACAAAACAGCAGAAGCAACGGAGAACCTGAAGAAAGCGGTTGAACTTTCAGCCAGTAATTTGTGGGCTAACGTTGAATTGAATGGATTATAAAAGATGAGAAACCACCCATGCCTATTTCAGGCTGAGCGATGAATATAGGATTGCCCGCCAGCGAATGGTTTTTGGTCTTGGCCGGTTGCCCGAACTCCCCGACATCGATCAGAAGGTACTGTTCCTGGAACGTTTGAATGAACTGATAAAAGGTAAGCCCACACTTTTCAATTTTATATACAGTGCAATCAAATCGAAAAAATGCATTCTAAATAATATATAATTAAGTTGTTGGAGAAACAGGCAATATTCGTTTATATGACTAAATGTTGACTAAAAAACAAAAACGAGCATCTTTATGACACTCGTTTTCAATTTTTTACCCTTTTAAGAAGTGGTACCACCTGGAATTGAACCAGGGACACACGGATTTTCAGTCCGTTGCTCTACCAACTGAGCTATGGTACCCTTTTATTTTGGTGTGACAAAAGTAAACATTTTTTCAAATTCACAAAAAAATTAATCATTCATATCCGATTTCGCACGAAAAAAATCAAATCAGCCAACCGTGCTTGTGTTTCGTTTTCTTTTATACTTTTGCACGCTTATTATTTGATTCAATGGTTGGGACTGATTTTCTGACACATACACTTAAAAACGGAATACGCCTGATTCATCAGCAAACCGATTCGCCGGTAGCACACCTGGGTGTGTTAATTAATGCCGGTTCGCGCGATGAAGCTGAAGAAGAACACGGCCTGGCGCATTTTATCGAACATTCGGTTTTTAAAGGAACCAAAAAACGAAGGGCTTATCACGTTTTAAGCCGTATTGAAGATGTTGGCGGCGAGCTGAATGCCTACACTACCAAGGAAGAAACCACGCTGTATTCAACTTTTTTAAACCAGGATTACGAGCGGGCAACCGAACTTTTAAGTGATATCTTATTCAACAGCGTTTATCCGCAAAAGGAGATTAACCGCGAAAAAGAGGTGATTGCCGAAGAGATAAACTCGTACAAGGATTCGCCTTCGGATTTAATTTTTGATGAATTTGAGGAACTGGTTTTCGATGGGCATCCAATTGCGCGAAACATTCTGGGAACCAGCGAAAACATCAGCAAATTCAATCGTAATTCCATCCTCAGTTTTATTGAAAACAATTATCACACCGACCAGATGGTAGTCAGCTCGGTTGGGAACATGAAATTTGACAAACTCGTAAAACAAACAGAAAAATATTTTGGCAGCGCTGAAATAAAATTACGCGTAAACGGGAGAAAACCATTCGAAAATTATGTGCCGGGGACCAGGACTGAGATAAAAGATACATTTCAAACCCATTGTATTTTGGGCAATATTGCCTTCGATGTGAAACATCCCATGCGGATTGTAATGGTGTTGCTCAATAATATTATCGGTGGGCCGGCAATGAATTCGAGGCTTAACCTTGCCTTACGCGAGCGGAGGGGAATGGCTTACAATATTGAATCGGGTTACACTGCTTACACCGACACAGGTTTGTTTAACGTGTATTTTGGAACCGACAAGGAAAATTTCGAAAAAGCGCTGGCGCTCATAAAAAAAGAATTTAAGTTACTGCGCGATACCAAATTGGGTGGAGTGCAGCTAAGCAAGGCAAAAAAACAGTTGCTGGGGCAAATTGCCGTTTCAACCGAAAGCCACGACGATTTAATGCTTGCAATCGGGAAAAGCTATCTGCTCTTTAACCGGGTTGACCCGCTGAGCGAAGTTTTCAAAAAAATTAATGCAATTACTGATTCTGACTTGCTTGAGGTTGCAAACGTTGTTCTCAACGAAAACCAGATAAGTACGCTTGTTTATCATTAACCATCTCATGAACCGTTTAAAGGAAATTGACAAATACATTCTGAACCACATTGAACCTGAAGACGAAATTCTGAAGGAACTCGACCGTGAAACGCATTTAAATGTGGTGGGCGCCCGCATGATTTCGGGGCATTTGCAGGGTCAGGTGCTTACTATGCTTTCAAAAATGATTCAACCAAAATTTATTCTTGAACTTGGAACATTTACGGGTTATTCAGCCATTTGCCTGGCAAAAGGACTTCAGGAAGGCGGGAAATTA
Organism: uncultured Prolixibacteraceae bacterium; assembly: GCA_947085485.1. Classification (GTDB taxonomy): domain Bacteria; phylum Bacteroidota; class Bacteroidia; order Bacteroidales; family Prolixibacteraceae; genus Draconibacterium. The sequence goes on along the minus strand of CAMTWS010000226.1, from coordinate 7,541 downwards.
ATCACCATCGAAATTGATGATGAACTTGAAAATATTGCCAAAAAGTATTTCGAAAAAGCGGGAATTCAGCAAAAAATTGTTCAGCGGATTGGCCCGGCGCTGGAGATAATTCCAACTTTAACAGAAACTTTCGACCTTGTTTTTATTGATGCACACAAACCTGAGTATCCGGCCTATTTTGAAGCGGTTTTCAACAAAGTAAACAGCGGCGGGTACATCATTGCCGACAATACATTGTGGAGCGGTAAAGTGATTGAAAATCCGGCCGAAGATGATTATCATACCCTCGGGATCATTCAGTTTAACGAGATGATTAAACCCGATAATCGTGTCGAAAAAGTTATCTTGCCGCTGCGCGACGGGATGACAGTCATTAGGAAAAAATGACTCTCAGTTTTTATTCACCACAAATTTTGATGAACCCGCTGGATTAGCTTTAAACTTCGACCTCCTTTTTTTGTTTAAATTCTTTTTGTTTTTGTCGAATCTGTCAATGTTTCCATCCAGTTTAACTTCCATTTTGTTTTCCTCTTTCCCGTCTTCAGCAACTGAATTTATTTCGGGTTTTATTCCCCGTTTATTTTTCTGGATAATATCTTTTACCTGCTGAATTGACAAATTAAAGGTGGCACCTGCACTCCCTTCGAGGCTGTACCAAATCTCTTTTTTAAGATAATCAGTTTTAAAAGGTTTCGCAATTCCTTTTGCCAGTTCAAGATTGAGTAATTCTCTTGGAAACTCGTTTTGTGATTCAATGTAGGTATCCAGTTCGTACAGTAAACAGCATTTGAGTTTGCCGCATGCCCCCGACAATTTTAATGCTGCCGGAGAGAGGCCCTGTTTTAATGCAGCGCCCGAAGGAATGGTTTTAAAATTGGTGAGCCAGCTCGAACAGCAAAGTTCACGGCCACACGAGCCAATTCCGCCTACAATGCCGGCTTCCTGTCGCGCGCCAATCTGTTTCATTTCAACATTGATACCAAATTCACGGGCATAACACTTTATCAGCTCCCTGAAATCAACACGCCCATCGGCAAGATAATAGAAGATGGCTTTTCTGTTGTCGCCCCGAAATTCAACATCCCCTATTTTCATGTCCAATCCTAATTCAGCAACTATTTGCCGCGCCCGAATCATCGTTGGTTTCTCACGTTCACGGGCCTGTTGTAAAACAACCAGGTCGTTGGGTGTAATTTTTCGGTAAACAGCATTTAAAGTGTAATTCGAAGGATTCTTAATTTTCCTTAAAAATTGTTTTTCAGCAAGATAACCTGTTAATGTAACTTCTCCAATATCATGCCCTGGCGATGTGGCAACAACAATTTTGTCACCTCTTTTTATCGCTATCTTTTCGCTGTTTTTATAGTATTCTTTTCTTATCGTTTTAAATTTAACTTCAACAATATCAGACTTATCAGCAGTGTCAGGCAATTCATCCATCCAGCTGTAACTGTCAACCATAAGGTTGTTTGTTGAATTATTAAATGAACATCCGTTGCAACTCATTTCTACCCGTATTTAAATAATTCATTGCAAATATTGAAATAAAAGATTAATTTGTCGTAATCTATCTGAATTTATTTCAACCTGATTTTTTCCCTTCAACCGCCAAAAAATTATCTTTGCCAACGAATGACCGAAACAAGAAAATATATTGAAACCCCTTTGATGAAGCAATATTACGACATCAAAGAGAAACACCCTGATGCAGTTTTGCTTTTCAGGGTAGGCGATTTTTATGAAACTTTTGGCGAAGATGCGATTAAAACAGCAGGGATTTTGGGGATTACTTTAACCCGGCGCGCCAATGGTGCTGCAAGTTATGTAGAGTTGGCAGGATTTCCATTTCACGCATTGGATACGTATTTACCAAAACTGGTTCGTGCCGGGCAACGGGTTGCCATTTGTGAACAACTGGAAGATCCAAAACTCACCAAAACAATTGTAAAACGGGGCATCACCGAACTGGTAACGCCCGGAGTTTCCATTAACGATAATATTCTCGAAAACCGCGAAAACAACTTTCTGGCATCGGTACATTTCGATAAAAAATTGGCCGGCGTTGCTTTTGTGGACATTTCGACAGGGGAATTTTTAACGGCGCAGGGGAAATTTGAATACATCGACAAACTGCTAAGCTCTTTTCAGCCCAAGGAAGTACTGTTTCAGCGCGGAAGAGGAAAAGAATTCACCGAAATATTTGGCTCAAAATATTACACTTTCAATCTTGAAGATTGGGTTTATACCGACTATGCCGCCACCGACCGTTTAAAAAGGCATTTCGAAACCTCATCGTTAAAAGGATTTGGCGTTCAGGGTATGCAACTGGCTATTATCTCGGCTGGTGCAATTTTGCATTACCTCGATATCACCCAGCACAAACGGTTGAGCCACATTAACAACTTAAGCCGCATTGAAGAAGATCATTTTGTCTGGCTCGACAGGTTTACAATCCGCAACCTCGAACTTTTTTCGCCCATCCAGGAAAACGGTAAATCGTTGATTGATGTGATCGACAAAACCATTTCGCCCATGGGCTCCCGTTTGCTGAAGCGCTGGATGGCGCTGCCATTGAAAGATATTGAACCCATCAGCAGACGTCTCGATGTGGTTGAGCTGTTCCTCAAAAATCCCGAAATAAAAGAAATCATAGACGAGCATTTGCGGCAGATTGGCGATTTGGAACGACTGATTTCAAAAGTTGCGGTTGGCAGGATTAACCCGCGCGAAGTGGTTCAGGTAAAACATGCGTTAAATGCTATAATCCCAATTAAACAGGCATGTGCGGCGGTCGAAAACGTTGCATTAAACCGTTTTTCTGAACAGTTGAATCCCTGCGATTTAATCCGTGAAAAAATTCAGAAAGAAATTATCTCCGATCCTCCCGTAGCAATTAATAAAGGCAGGGTAATTGCCAAAGGAATTTCGGAAGAGCTTGATGATTTGCGCGAAATTTCCTATTCTGGAAAAGATTTTCTGGCCAAAATTCAAAAACGCGAAAGCGAAAAATGCGGAATTCCATCGCTCAAAATAAGTTTCAACAATGTTTTTGGGTATTATATTGAAGTTAGAAATACGCACAAAGATAAAGTCCCTGCCGACTGGATTCGGAAACAAACCCTGGTAAGCGCCGAGCGTTATATTACCGAAGAACTGAAAGAATACGAAACAAAAATACTTGGGGCTGAAGAAAAAATTCAAACACTTGAAACAAAGATTTTTGGCGATTTGGTTTTTGCTTTGTCAGATTATATTTCTGCCATTCAGTTAAATTCGAATATTTTGGCGCAAATTGACTGCCTTTTGTCATTCGCAGTGTGTGCCTCTTCATACGGATATTTTCGTCCGCAAATAAATGATTCAACCACCATCGATATAAAAAACGGGCGGCATCCGGTTATCGAACATCAGCTTCCCATTGGCGAATCATACATTTCGAACGATGTTTTGTTAGACCATGAAGAGCAGCAGATTATAATCATCACCGGTCCGAATATGGCGGGTAAATCGGCCCTGCTGCGCCAAACTGCGTTAATTGTGTTACTTGCCCAAATGGGTTCGTTTGTTCCTGCTGAAAAAGCTGAGATTGGTTTTGTCGATAAAATATTCACCCGTGTTGGCGCCTCCGATAATATTTCGCTGGGTGAGTCAACATTTATGGTCGAAATGAACGAAGCGGCAAGCATCCTTAACAACGTTTCTGACCGTAGTTTGATTTTGTTTGACGAGCTGGGCCGCGGAACATCAACCTACGACGGAATTTCGATAGCGTGGTCGGTGGTCGAATATTTACACGAACATCCGCGCGCCAAGGCAAAAACACTTTTTGCAACTCATTATCACGAGTTAAACGAAATGGAGGGCGCTTTCCCACGGGTGAGGAATTTTAATGTTTCTATCAAAGAGGTCGGGAATAAAGTTATTTTTCTGCGGAAACTGGTTCGCGGCGGAAGCAACCACAGTTTTGGGATTCATGTTGCCGGAATGGCCGGAATGCCAAAATCGGTTATCAAACGCGCCGAACAAATCCTGGTAAAACTTGAAGGCGGAAGGGAAAAAGGAAGTCTTGCGAAACCATTGGCAGAGATCAGGGAAAAACGCGAAGGGATGCAACTCAGCTTTTTCCAGTTGGACGATCCGGTGCTGAAACAAATCAGGGACGAAATTGCCGGACTGGATATCAACAACCTCACTCCAATTGATGCGCTGAACAAACTAAATGAAATCAAGAAAATAACAGGTCTGAAATAATGGCTGATTTATATTTTCAATATTTTGTGAGATAAAAAAATAGCAATATATTTGCACCACTTAAAAAAACAGGCCCTTTAACAGGTTCATTTAAATAAGCGGGAATAGCTCAGTTGGTAGAGCACGACCTTGCCAAGGTCGGGGTCGCGAGTTCGAGTCTCGTTTCCCGCTCAGTAGAAAACATAAGGATGCCCAGGTGGTGGAATGGTAGACACGTTGGACTTAAAATACAATGAACAATATGTTCGTGCGGGTTCAAGTCCCGACCCGGGTACTTTTGCGGGAATAGCTCAGTTGGTAGAGCACGACCTTGCCAAGGTCGGGGTCGCGAGTTCGAGTCTCGTTTCCCGCTCAGAATTTTTAAAGCCTTTCATCGTTAGATGGAGGGCTTTTTTGATCTTATAATCCTATTCTGAAACAAGTAAACACAAAATCGATTTATTTCTAAAAACCCTCTTCCAAACATAGTTGATGCGTATTCAAATCCAATTCAGATTATTATCTCTGGAAACAACATTTTAAAATCAATCAACTATTAATTTAGACGAAATTAAAAACCAAACATGTTCGAACAAACTTCCAAAAATTTTTAGATTTTTACATGTATTGGTGGTTCGTTATTGATAAACAAGCAGACAACCATACTTATTATGTAGTGAAACTTTAAAGATATAATTTAATACGATTAACAAAATTAAAACATTCAATATATAATGACAAAAGAACAAGAACGGGAAGAACTTCACCGTACCATTTGGCAAATTGCAAACGATTTACGAGGCAGTGTTGACGGCTGGGATTTTAAATCCTATGTGTTGGGCATGTTGTTTTACAGGTTTATTTCCGAAAACCTTACCTCATATATCAATAAAGAAGAACAGCGTACAGGCAACACAAATTTTGATTATGCCAAAATTTCCGACAAAGATGCTGAATTTGGAAGAGCCGACACAGTGAAAGAAAAGGGCTTTTATATATTGCCTTCGGAGCTATTTGTGAATGTGTGGAGAAAAGCAAAGAATGACGACAATTTAAATGAAACATTGAGCAATGTTTTTAAGAATATCGAAAATTCAGCTAAAGGTACTGATAGCGAAGATGATTTGCGTGGATTATTTGATGATATTGATGTAAACACTAATAAACTGGGGGCTACAGTACAAAAACGAAATGAAACTTTAGTCAAAATTATAGACTCAATCGGGGGCTTGGAGTTGGGCGATTATCAGGACATCACCAACGACCTTTTTGGCGATGCAAACCCGCTTTTGATTAACGACCCTCGTTTTTCGCCAGCTGGGGTGCTTGCTCCAAAGAGTAAAGCCGACCTCGCATTTACCACTAACCATTGAAAGTTATGGCAAAAATTAATGTACAACAAACAGATGTTACCATTCTGAAAATCAACGATGACGATTATATTTCGTTGACCGATATAGCCAAATTTAAAAGCGATGACCCTACTGCCGTTATAGCCAATTGGATGCGAAACCGCAACACCATTGAATATTTGGGCATTTGGGAGACCCTATACAATCCTAATTTTAAACCCCTCGAATTCGAGGGGTTTAAAACAGAAGCCGGATTGAATGCGTTTACACTCTCGCCCCAAAAATGGATTGATACTACGAATGCCAGAGGAATGATTTCTAAATCGGGCAGATATGGCGGTACTTTTGCCCACAAAGACATTGCTTTTAAGTTTGCTGCATGGATTTCCATTGAATTTGAATTGTATTTTATTAAAGAATTTCAACGCCTAAAGGAAGAAGAACAAAAACAAATCGGTTGGACAGCTAAACGCGAACTGGCTAAAATTAATTACCACATACACACCGATGCCATAAAGCAAAACCTTATCCCTGCCGAACTTACAAGGGAGCAAATAACCCATGTATATGCCAACGAAGCCGATGTACTGAATATGGCCATGTTTGGCATTACCGCCAAGCAATGGCGCGATGCCAATCCTGATTTAAAAGGAAACATACGCGACTATGCCACCATAAACGAACTTATTTGCCTCTCAAACATGGAAAACCTGAACGGCGTGTTTATTAACGAAAACATGCCACAAAGCGAACGACTGGTAAAGCTCAACCAAATTGCCATACAGCAAATGAAAGTATTAAAAACTCTTTCACTGATAAATACAACCTCGAATACTGTATTTATTACGAAGAGTTTCCCTATTTCGATTTGGCAATAAGGCGGGAAAAAGAACTAAAAAAATGGAACCGTCAGAAGAAGGAAGATTTGATAAATAAGAAGAATCCAGAATGGAAAGTCCTTGTAACAGAGAATGGATTTATTAGAAATACCACTCCATTTTCTCAACAGGTGAATGACTTAGTTAACGAATTGCAACAGAATGAACAGATTCCTCCCCCTCTTTTTCAGGCAAGCCCGTCATTTCGAGCGAAGCGAGAAATCTAAACCAAACGCAGCAAAGCGAGGAAACTAACACAACGAAAGGAAAGAAAAAATGAATAAAATTGAAGAACTTATACAACAGTATTGCCCAAATGGAGTAGAGTACAAGGAATTGGGGATGTTCTGGATTATGAACAACCAACGAAATATATTGTAGAATCTACAAGATACCATAATGACCATGAAACGCCTGTTTTAACTGCTGGGCAAACTTTTATATTGGGATATACCGATGAAACAGAAGGTATCTATGAAGCAAGTAAAGAAAATCATGTTATCATTTTTGATGATTTTACTACTTCTTTCCATTGGGTTGACTTTGAATTTAAGGTGAAATCTTCAGCAATGAAAATGCTTCGTCCAAAGAAAGATAATGATATTATATTCAGATTTATCTATTTTGCGATGAGGTGTGTAGAATATAATCCACAAGACCATGCGCGGCAATGGATTTCAGTATATTCAAAGTTTCAAATCCCTATTCCCCCGCTACCAATCCAACAAGAGATAGTAACTATCCTCGATAGTTTCACTCAGCTGGAGGCGCGTCGCGCCCAATACAATTACTACCGCAATGAATTGTTGAATTTTGAAGGGAAAGAAGTGGAGTGGAAAACACTTGGGGAAATTGGTGAGTTTATCAGGGGTAATGGGCTACAGAAAAAAGATTTTACTGAAAGTGGTGTTGGCTGCATTCACTATGGGCAAATTTACACCGTATCCGACCAGTAAAGTACATCTTGTACGTTTAACAAGACTTGCGCATTTTTCGGGCAAAAACGATTATGACCAAACAAGAAAAGAGCGCCATGATGTTTTCCCTGGCCAACCGGTGGCGCGTGTCGGGATTTGCCCAG
>CAMTWS010000225.1:0-5193 GCA_947085485.1 uncultured Prolixibacteraceae bacterium | reverse complement strand
AAGTGTCAGGACAATTTAAATCCCCAAACGGTGCGTTCATTTTTGCCGTCCTCCGCTCGGTAACAGATACAGTCCTAAAAAATAAACAAAACGTTATCCGTTCCTTAAATACTATTGCTAATTTGCAAACTGATTAGTAAAAAAGAAAAAAATGAAAAAGAAAAAAAATATAGCTATTGTAGCACACGATAACCGTAAAAAAGATATTATCGAATGGGTCAATTTTAACTGGCAGGAGTTGGTTCACCACGATTTAATTTGTACCGGGACCACCGGAAAATTAGTTGAAGAAACTTTGACCGAAAAATGCCGCGAAAACGATGCTGTTCCGCCAACGGTAACCCGTTTAAAATCGGGGCCGCTCGGGGGCGATCAGCAGTTGGGGTCACTAATTGTTGAGGGCGCAGTCGATATCCTGATTTTCTTTTGGGACCCCATGCAACCGCAACCACACGACGTTGATGTGAAGGCGTTGCTCAGGATTACGGTTTTGTACAATATTCCAACTGCATCAAACCGCTCAACCGCCGACTTTATTGTTTCTTCGAGTTTATTTCATGAGAAATACCACCCAATTCTGAAAGATTACAGTGGATATATTAAGCGCGATGTGGACATGGATTAGGATTTATATGAAATTTCTATATTTTTGTTTGAGTTGAAAATATAGAATATAAATCCTAATAATATGCCGGGTTTGAAATGCTGACCAAAATCCCGGTACAATGTGCCATGAGAAAAGTATGTTGCCTGTTTTTTACACTTGTAATTTCTGTCAATTCATCGTTTTTAGGTGCACAGAATATTTTTTCCGGATTTGAGCATCTTTTTGCCCCATCTCAAAGTTATGTGGTTTATCGGGCTGATTCTGAAATTGTTATAGATGGAAAAGCTGATGATTCTTCGTGGAACCATGCTGAATGGACAGAAGATTTTATAGATATCGAGGGGACAGAAAAGCCAAAACCACAATATAAAACCCGGGTTAAAATGCTTTGGGATGACAGTTATTTATACATTTTGGCGGAGTTGGAAGAACCTCATGTCTGGGCTTATTATGAAAAACGCGATCTGATTGTTTTCGAAGAAAATGATTTTGAGGTTTTTATCGACCCTGATGGCGATACCCATAATTATTTTGAAATTGAGATAAATGCCCAAAACACAATCTTCGATTTATTTATGGCTAAACCATACCGAAATGGCGGAATTCCAATAATAACATGGAATACAACCGGATTAAAAAGTGCGGTTTTTGTCGATGGGACTATTAATAATCCAACCGATACCGATAAAAACTGGATAGTTGAAATGGCTGTTCCGTTCGAGGCGCTTCGTTTGGGTGTTGCAACTAAAATCCCTAAAGAAAACGAGGTATGGCGAATCAATTTTTCGCGCGTTCAGTGGCAAACCGAAATAGCGGATGGGATTTATAAACGAAAAAAAGATTCGGTTTCGGGTAAAATTATACCTGAGGACAACTGGGTGTGGAGCGCTACCGGGATTATTAATATGCATTTTCCAGAAAGATGGGGAATGATGCAGTTCTCAACTAACCATGCGGAAAGCCCGAAAGGTGAATTTCAATTTCCTGACGATGAAGAGCTTGTAAAGTATTTGTGGCTGGTTTATTATAAACAGAAAAAATACCAGGGCGAAAAGGGAAAATACGCAATAACACTGTCTGATCTCGCCATTCCTGATTCAATTAAAACCGGTTCAGGCGAAAACATCGAATTGAAACTTTCTGCTTCTGAATTTCAATTTAGTGCGGTTTTAAATTCATCAAAAGGAATTAGACTAACCATAAACAATGACGGCTTAATACAGAAAAATTAACTGAAATGAAAAAAAGAGATTTTATAAAATCGACAATTCTTGGTGGTGTGGGTTTGCTTGCATCCCGCCCTGTGCTTGCAGGTTCTCAATACAGTGAAGCAAAATCCGGTTCGCCAAAACATTGGGTTTGGGAAAATCCAAACAACAGTGAAGAAGACGAAACCCTAAAGAAAAAATACACTGGCTTTTATGATGCAGGGGTCAGGGGGATGTTTTTTGAACACGATGGTGAGCGTCATTTCCGGGCGGCAAAAAAGGCCGGACTTGAAGCGCACCGCTGGATGTGGACCATGAACCGCGGAGAAAAGGATTTGCTTGAAAACCATCCCGGGTGGTACGCAGTCAGCCGGAACGGTAAATCCTGCGCGACCAATCCCCCGTATGTAAATTACTACCGGTGGCTTTGCCCATCGAAACCCGAAGTTCAGGATTACCTTAAAAAACAGGTAGAAAATATTCTCGAAAAAGAGTATGTCGATGGCATTCATCTCGATTATGTGCGTTACTGCGATGTTATTTTGCCGGTTAATTTGTGGAAGAACTACAACATTGAGCAAACAAGGGAACTGCCCGATTACGATTTTTGTTATTGCGAAACCTGCCGTGGAAAATATAAGGAGAAACATAAAATTGATCCGCTTGAAATTGAGTTCCCTGACCAAAGTTTAACTTGGCGAAAATACCGGTACGACCGGATAACAAATGTAGTGAACCAATTGGCAACAGTGGCAAAACAATTTAAAAAGCCAATTACCGCAGCCGTTTTTCCAACGCCAGAAGTTGCGCGAAGAATTGTAAGGCAAGACTGGACAAACTGGAACCTGGATGCAGTGTGCCCGATGATTTATCATGGTTTTTACAAGGAGCAGGTGAGTTGGATTGGCGATGCTGTTGAAGAAGGAATCCGGTTTTTATGCGGAAAATTCCCGCTGTATGCCGGATTGTTTATCCCCGATTTTAAATCGATGGAAGAATTTGACGCCGGCGTTAAAACAGCTATGGAAAATGGTGCATCGGGAGTTTCGCTGTTTGGAAAAGTTGACGAAAAAATACTGGCTGTTTTACGGAAATACAAATAGCAGTAATTTATAACCGGTTTTTATTACTTTCGCCCCCTGAAAAAAATTGTTTAATATCCGCAGGTTCCATCACCCTGCGGGAAAAAATTAAAAAAATGAATAACGAAATCTTTTGGCTGGCAGAACTGCTGTTAAATTTCTTCCTGATTATTTTGGCATACCGCCTTTTTGGGAAATGGGGGCTGATTATGTGGATTCCCGTTTCGGTAATTGTAGCCAATATTCAGGTGGTTCAAACTGTACAGTTGTTTGGAACGGTTGCAACCCTCGGAAACGTGGTTTACGCAACTTCGTTTCTGATAACCGATATTCTTTCCGAAAATTATGGAAAGGAAGAGGCAAAAAAGGCGGTTTGGATAGGTTTTTTCAGCCTCATTTCCATGACAATTTTAATGAACCTGACACTGTTTTACACTCCTCTGGCAGGCGATAGTTTTGCTTTGCAGACACACGAAGCAACCAGTACTATTTTTGGGCTGATGCCACGCATTGCAGTAGCCAGCTTAACGGCGTACATGCTTTCGCAACACCACGATGTTTGGGCGTTTCATTTCTGGAAAAACCGTTTTCCGGCACACCGCCACCTTTGGATACGCAACAACCTGAGCACTTTTGTTTCGCAAATCATCGACAGCGCTGTGTTTGTAATGATTGCATTTTACGGCGTTTTTGAAACCGGGATGCTTTTCGAAGTTTTTCTGACTACTTATTTCTTAAAATTTATTGTTGCCGCCGCCGACACTCCCTTTGTGTACTGGGGGAAAAGAATTCATAAAAAGGGTGCGTATTGGTTAAAATAGGTGGTACTGCTTTATTTCGAATTATGATTTTATTGCCATTTCCTAAAGAAGGGTTATATTTACAAACTTAATCTTTCAGAATTGTAGTTTACAAAAATGCCGCGATATTCGTGGTTTTGATTTTTTTCATGACTTCAGTTCAACGTTCCAGAACAGCTTTTTATCTAAAATTTTATACTTTTAAAAACTTTTTGTGAAATGAAAATCTAATAACGATTCAATCTACCTAAAATGAAAAATCTCTTTTTAAAATCAGTTGCCATGCTTGCCCTGTTTGCATTATTTGTTTCCTGCGGAAAAGAAAAAACCGAATGGTCGGTCACCTCGCCTTCAGAAAATATTCAATTTAATGTTGTTCTGGACGAAAACAACCAGTTAATGTACAACGTTTCGCTGGCTGAAGCGGGCACTGCCAGGCAGGTAATCGCAAATTCACCGTTGGGGATCCGCCGTGCCGATGAATCATTTATTCAGAACATGAAATTTGTGTCGATGGAACCTGTAGTAACAATCGACGAAACTTTTTCGCTGCCCACCGGCAAACGTAAAATAATCAACAACGAAGTAAACGAGCTTACAATAAATTTTGAAAACGAAAATGGGGGCCAAATTCAGTTAATTGTCAGGGCAGCCGGCGATGGCGTGGCTTTCCGTTACCGTTTCCCCAATTCAGATGATAAATTATTTTCGGTAGAAGAAGAAGTTACTGGTTTTAACATTGCCGGCGAAGGAAAAACATGGATGGCGCCTTATGATAAAGTAACCATGTATTCGCCCGGTTATGAAAGGTATTTCGAAAACGGAATCCCAATCGGAACTCCGGCGCCCGATGAAGAAGGATGGTGCCTGCCGGCGCTTTTTCAAACTGAATATGCATGGATGCTTTTAACCGAAGCTGCCCTCGACTCGACTTATTTTGGCATGCATCTTCAACCAAATGCCGATGGCGGAAAATATATGGTCCGGATGCCTGAGGCCGGTGAAGCCAATAACGCATGCACAAATATTCCTTATTCAAAACTGCCCTGGGCAACTCCCTGGCGGGTGCTGATTATAGGTAAAAACCTTTCCGGTGTTGTGGAATCTGAGTTGGTTGTAGCCTTGAATCCTCCCTCTCAAATTTCCGATGAATCGTGGATTAAACCCGGCCGTGCTTCGTGGAGCTGGTGGAGCGACTGGCCAAGCCCCAAAAACTTTGAATCGCTGAAAAAATTCGTCGATCTTTCAGCCGAAATGGGTTGGGAATACTCGCTTGTTGACGCCAACTGGGATTTAATGACTGGTGGAAACATCGAAGAACTGGTAAAATATGCCAACTCCAAAAACGTCGGGATTCTGATGTGGTACAACTCGGGCGGGCCGCACAACGATGTAACCGAACGCCCGCGCGATATAATGAACGACCCTGAATTACGAAAAGCTGAATTCAAAAAACTGGCCGAATGGGGCGTAAAAGGCGTGAAAGTTGATTTTTT
>CAMTWS010000224.1:0-24587 GCA_947085485.1 uncultured Prolixibacteraceae bacterium | reverse complement strand
TTAAAATTGGATTTTCTGAACTCATTTAGTGTAACCCTTTATGTTTAAAAGCTGCACAAGCTTAATTTGATATTCGGACGTCAATTAATATTTATTATTGCCTTAAAAGTATAAATTATACTTCGGAAAACCAATACTAAAAAATCTTCCTACTTTTACTGTCCGAAATTACCGACATGAACATAACAACGAATAAAGTTGCAGTTATTGGAAGCGGAAGCTGGGCCACAGCGCTGGCGAAAATGCTGCTCGAGAATGTGTACCATATCAACTGGTATCTGCGGAAACCTGAAACCATTGAACATTTTGGGAAATTTGGGCACAATCCGCGTTACCTGCAAAATGTTGAATTCGACGCCAGCCGAATCAGTTTTTACAACGATATCGACGAAATTACCGAAGATTCTGATATTTTGGTACTGGCTACCCCTTCTGCTTATGTTCCGTCAATTCTTGGCAATTTAAAATCCGATATCAGCAAAAAATATATCCTTTCGGGCATCAAAGGAATTGTTTCGGAAGAAAACCTGTTGGTAGTTCAATACCTGAATAAATATTTCAAAGTCCCATACGAAAATATGGGGGTTTTGGCAGGTCCATGCCATGCTGAAGAGGTTGCGCTGGAAAGACTTTCGTACCTTACGGTTGCCTGTCTTGATGAAAAGAAAGCCGGGAATTTTGCCCGGTTAATTCAGTGCGATTACATAAAAACCAGTATTTCAGACGATATTTGGGGAACCGAATATGCGTCGGTCTTAAAAAATATTATTGCCATTGCATCGGGAATTTGTCATGGATTACGTTATGGCGATAATTTTCAGGCTGTGCTGATTTCAAATGCAATTCAGGAGATCAAACGGTTTGTCGATACGGTGCACCCGATTACACGCGACATAAAAAGTTCGGCATATCTGGGCGACCTTCTTGTAACCGCTTATTCACAGTTCAGCCGTAACCGCACATTTGGGATGATGATTGGCAAAGGATACCCCGTTAAAGCCGCCCGGCTCGAATTGAATATGATTGCCGAAGGTTATTATTCGTCGCACTCAATCCATGAAATCAATAAAATGTTCCTCGTCGATATGCCCATTTCGGATTCTGTTTATAAAATATTGTATGAAAATGGATCGCCTAAAAAAGAGATTGCCCTGCTGACTGAAAAACTAAGTTAATATAAAACCAATGGTCAAAAAGTTCTCACTCGATAAGAATAAAATCAATGTTTTACTGCTTGAAGGAATTCACCAATCAGCGGTAAATGCTTTTAAAGAAGCCGGTTATACCAATGTTGAATACCTGAAAACAGCGCTCGAAGGCGCAGATCTGGAACAAAAAATAAAAGATGTACATATTATCGGAATCCGGTCGAGGACCAACCTAACGTCCGAAATTCTGAAAAAAGCAAAAAAACTGTTTGCCGTTGGATGTTACAGCATTGGCACAAACCAGGTAAATTTAAAAGTGGCCAAGAATTTAGGAATTCCGGTTTTTAACGCCCCGTTTTCAAATACACGGTCGGTTGCCGAACTTGTGATTGCCGAAATTATCATGCTCATGCGCGAAGTTCCGGCAAAAAATGCGGCAGCTCACCGGGGCGAGTGGCTAAAAGCTGCATGGAATTCTTATGAAGTGAGGGGAAAAAACCTCGGTATTGTAGGTTATGGACATATTGGGACCCAGGTTTCGATTCTGGCAGAGTCAATGGGAATGAACATATTTTATTTTGATATTGAAAAGAAACTAAAACTGGGAAACGCTGTTACCTGCCATTCGCTTGAAGAACTTCTGCGCATTTCGGATGTGGTTACCCTGCATGTGCCCGAAACTGAGCTGACCGCGAACTTAATTTCTGCGCCGCAACTGGCATTAATGAAAAAAAATTCGCTGCTAATAAATGCCTCAAGAGGTTCGGTTGTTGATTATGTTGCAGTTGCCAAAGCTTTAAAGGAAGGAAAGTTGGCAGGCGCTGCCGCCGATGTCTTTCCCTACGAACCAAGCTCGAACGCTGAACAGTTTGTTTCAGTGCTTCAGGAATTCGACAATGTTATTTTAACACCACATATTGGCGGAAGCACCTCGGAAGCACAGGAAAATATCGGTTTCGAAGTAACCGAAAAACTAATCAGGTACAGCGACAACGGCTCTACCATTGGGGCAGTCAACTTTCCGCAGATTTCGCTACGGCAAAACAAAAACAAACAACGTTTCCTGCATATCCACAAAAATATGCCGGGGTTGCTAAAAGATATCAATTACGTTTTTACGGAAAAAGGGATCAATATTGCTTCCCAATTTCTGCAAACCGACGCCGATATTGGTTATGTAATTATTGATACTGAAAGCCATTTGAGCGATGTAATTCTTCAGGAATTAAAAGATATTCCTCATACAATCAGGGCAAGGATGCTGTATTGATAAATTTTCGCTTTCACCTTTGTATCGGTGAAAATTAAATTATTCTTTAAGTTTGTATAATTTTAGATAATCAAAAGATGAAAAATCAATTTATTACTGATGCAAAGGGTAGAAAAATTGGTGTGATTTTACCCATCAACCATTACAACAAAATGATGGAACAGTTGGAAGAACTTGAAGATATAAGAGCTTATGATGAAGCCACCAAAATTAACGAAGAGGCTATTCCAGCCGATCATGCATTTCTTGAAATAGAATCCAAACGCCATGATCTACGACGTTAAAATCCTGCGTGGTGCAATTAAACAACTGGAATCACTTTCCCCAAATGATTACTTTGCAGTTAAATCAAAAATACTTAGCCTTGCAAAAAATCCCCGACCGGTTGGATATATCAAATTAAAAGGCCGACCTGGATATCGTGTACGCCAGGGAAATTATCGTATCATTTATGATGTTTTCGATGATTTTCTGTCTGTTAGAATAATCAGAATCGGACATAGAAAAGATGTTTATCGCTAAACCGCGACACCCTTATCTCATTTCCTTATAGGCATTTATTAATCCATTTGTTGAAGCATCGTGGCCGGTAACCGGGTTGTCGGTAAGCAATTCAGGAAGAATGGCATTTGCCAGTTGCTTACCTAATTCAACTCCCCACTGGTCGAAGCTGTAGATGTTCCAGATAATGCCCTGCACAAAAATTTTGTGTTCGTACATGGCAATTAACGAACCGAGAGTATGTGGCGTCATTTTTTTTACCAGAATTGAGTTGGTTGGAATGTTACCCAAAAACACTTTGAAAGGCAGCAATTCGGCTATTTGAGCATCCGATTTTCCAATGGCCACAAGTTCTGCCCTAACTTGTTCTTCGGTTTTTCCCACCATCATGGCTTCGGTTTGTGCAAAAAAGTTGGCAAGCAGTTTTGGGTGATGGTCGCCCAGTTGATTGTGATTAATGGCTGGAGCTATAAAATCGCACGGAATCAGTTTTGTTCCCTGATGAATGAGTTGGTAAAAAGCGTGTTGCCCGTTGGTCCCCGGCTCGCCCCAGATAATAGGGCCGGTTTGGTAATCGACCTGTTCACCGTTGCGATCGACATATTTTCCGTTGCTTTCCATATTTCCCTGCTGGAAATAGGCTGCAAAACGGTGCATGTACTGGTCGTAAGGTAAAATGGCCTCGCTTTCGGCGCCGTAAAAATTGCCATACCAAATACCAATCAGCGCCAGTATAACCGGAATATTTTTGTTGAACCCGGTTTCGCGAAAATGATTGTCCATGGCGTGTGCACCTTCCAACAGTTCAATGTAATTTTCGAAACCGATTCCGCAGGCGATGGAAAGTCCGATGGCCGACCACAGCGAATACCTGCCTCCTACCCAATCCCAGAAACGGAACATGTTTTTTGTGTCGATACCAAATGCAGAAACGGCTTTTGCATTTGTTGAAACCGCCACAAAATGGTATTTCACAAAAGCCTCATCTTTGGCAGTTTTCAAAAACCATTCGCGTGCAGAGTTGGCGTTGGTCATGGTTTCCTGGGTGGTAAACGTTTTGGAAGCCACAATAAACAGTGTGGTTTCAGGATTCACTTTTTTAAGCGTTTCGGCAATGTGGGTTCCGTCAACATTCGATACAAAATGGAGGTTGATATTTTCCTTTTTGTAGGGTTTCAACGCTTCGGTAACCATCAGAGGGCCAAGGTCTGAACCGCCAATACCAATGTTCACGATATCGGTAATTGCTTTTCCTGCGTAACCTTTCCATGCCCCTGAAATTACTTTTTCTGAAAAATCTTTCATTTGGCCGAGAACCGCATTTACTTCGGGCATCACGTCTTCGCCATCGACAATGATGGGTGTGTTACTGCGGTTGCGCAATGCAACATGCAATACGGCGCGATCTTCGGTGACATTTATTTTTTGCCCGGTAAACATGCTTTCAATGGCGCCCTTCAGGCCACATTCGTTGGCCATCTCAATCAACGATCCGCGAACTTCATCATCAACCAAATTTTTTGAGAAATCAACCAAAATATCTTCGAATTTCAATGAATATTTTTGAAACCTGTTGGCATCGTTTGCAAAAAGTTCTTTCATGTGTTTCCCTTCAAACTCAAAATGATATTCTTCGAGCCTGTTCCAGGCGTTGGTGGTCATCGGATTAATTCTTGGCAGCATATTTTTTTGATTTTAATTGTTTCATATTTTAAAGTCATGGCATCACTTTGAGTGATACTATGACTTTCATTTCAAATCAATACAAAGATAATGGAATTAAAAAACAGACAACTGAAATTGGGTTAACCTTAATCCAGAATTAATTATGGTTTTTTAAGTATTTTTGCCGCCAATTAATTTGAAACTGAATGAAGTCGGATACGATTAAAGGATACCTTTTCGCCCTTGTTGCAACGCTGACATTCTCGAATGTTTACATTTTCAGTAAAGCGGCGCTTAACGAAATTCCGCTGGCTCAGTTCGGAAGTTTGTGGTACTCGGTGGTGGCATTATCCTGTTTCTTTTTTGCCCTTTTCAACAAAAAACTGGGCCAACTTACCCGGCTTACCCGAAAACAGGTTCACATCCTGTTAACTTTGGCTGTGCTCGAAATTGCAACCACCACCCTCTTTTTTCTTTCCATCCACATTATCCCCGATCCGGCAGTAACTTCTTTTTTGGGCAATATGTTTCCGGTAATGGTGATGTTGGGCGGGATTTTTATTTTACACGAACGGTTTGGCGCGGTTGAGATTTTTGGCGGATTCATGGCGCTTTCGGGTGCATTTGTCATCAGTTACAGTGGCGGTTCTTCGCTCGATACAATGTTTATTAAAGGTACCGGGGTTGTTCTTCTTAATTCGATGTTTGCCGCAACTGCGACCCTGGTAGTAAAAACACAGGTAAAAAAACTGAGCCCCGAACTGCTAAACCTTAACCGCGCTGTGTGGCTATTGCTGTTTTCGGTTATCATGTTTTTTGTGATGGGAGAATCTGTCCCTTTTTCAGCAGGTGCAATCAAAAACACAGTTGCCGGGGCAATTCTGGAGTTTGTGGCCATTTTAACAGCTTACTATTCGTATAAACACATCGAAGCCTCGCGTTCATCTATCGTTCAGAGCCTGAAAGGGATTTTTGTTTTGCTTGTTTCTTTCGTGTCTTTCGGTACTTTGCCGCTACCCCATCAACTGGCAGGTGGAATAATCACCGTTGCCGGTGTTTTAATTATGGCGCTGGCACAGGCCGGATTATTCACATTAACATCAAAAAAGAATATTTAACATTAGTTCTGAAATATTTTTCGGAACTTTTCGTTCGAAATTAAGGGTATAGTTTTTGTTAAACAGTATCCATTCTTATCAACCTATTATTTAAAAAACCATGAACAAAAAACTTTGGCAAATTACCGCAGCCGTAATCACTGTTTTACTTCTCGCATTTTTTATTTTTTCGCGCCCAAAAGACAAAACTGCCATCATTACTGCCACCGTCATGCGCGGGCCATTCGAGATTCTTGTGTACTCTACAGGGCAGCTTGAATCGGAGAACTCTGACAATATTTTAATCCCTGAAAAGATGAATGACCGGCAAATCCGGATTTCGTCGTTGACCATTACCGATATGGTTGAAGAGGGAACTTATGTTGATTCGGGCGGCTATGTTGCAACCCTCGATCATCAGGCAGTCGAGGAGCAACGGAAAGCCGCCCTCGATGAAATGGAAAAGGCGCTTTCGGAATACGAAGACGGCAAAATTGATTCGAATTTAACCCTGAGCAACCAACGCGATTTAATTGTAAATGCCCGTTTAGACCTCGAAGAAAAAGAGATTGCAGTCCAGGAATCGGCCTATGAAGCGCCTTCGATACAACGAAAAGTGGAAATGGACCTCGATAAGGCCAAACGCAAACTTGCCCAGGTAAAAGCTGCCTACGAGTTAATTACCCAACAGGAAACAAATAAGGTAACCCGCAGATATATTAATTACAAGCAGGTGCGCGAGCGGGTTGACGCATTAAACCAGTTGATGGATGCGCTCATTATTCATTCGCCGAGGGCAGGTATTATTTCGTACTATCAATACCCGTTTGGCGGTACAGTAAAAACCGGATCGCGGGTTTCGCAATGGAGCCCGATTATTGCCACTTTCCCGGATATGAACAACCTGGTAACCAAAACTTTCATCAACGAAATTGATATAGCGCTGATTAAAAAAGGGCAGAAAGTTAAAATCGGTATCGATGCTTTTCCTGATAAAGAACTTGCCGGAGAAGTGGTTTCGGTTGCCAACATGGGCCAGTTAATGCCCAACAGCGATGCCAAGGTTTTCGAGATAAAAATTAAGGTGAACGGCTCTGACTCCGAATTAAGGCCGGCCATGACAACCAGCAACACCATTCAAACCAGTACATTTGAAGATGCACTTTTTATCCCCATCGAATCGGTCTTTAAAAACGATAGTTTGTCGTTTGTTTATTTGGCCGGTGGAAAAGAAACAAAACAAATAATTGAAACCGGTGAGGAAAACGAAAACTTTGTCATCGTTCGTCAGGGATTGACCGAAGGACAGCAGGTTTATTTAACCGAACCCGAAGGCCCTGAAAGTTTTGCACTCGCAGGTATGGACATTTACAATGACATTTTGCGCAAAAAAGAGGAAGAAAAAGCTAAAAAAGCAGAGGAGGAAAAACAGCGCCAATTAGAACAAAAACCCATGGAACTGCCCCAGGGAATTCAAATGCCGAACGTTTCGGGCGCAGTTATTATCAGCAAATAACCTTTAAATCCACATTAACATGTTTATTAAACGATATTTACACGATATACATATTGCGGTTGAGGCCATTTTTGCCAACCGCGTTAAATCGATCCTTACTGCCCTGGGAATTATTTTCGGGGTAGCTGCAGTTATCAGCATGCTTGCCATTGGGAACGGCGCCGAACAGGAAATTCTTGAACAAATTAAACTGGTTGGGGTGAACAATATAGTAATTACTCCAAGTAGTTTCTCTTTAAACGAAGGTAGCGCTGCCGATAAAAGCAACAGCGACAACAGTAAACCCGGTGGAAAGAAATTCTCGAAAGGACTTACACTTTTAGATGTTGAAGCAATAAAACAAGTATTGCCAACCATCGAAAAAATTACTCCGGTTATTTCGTTTAACTATTCCGCATTGCTTGATGGTATAAGTAAGCCGGTGGTTTTGGAAGGAATTGAAAACAGCTATTTCGATTTGTTTAACATGCAATTGGCAAGCGGCAACCGTTTTAACGAATTACAAACCGAAAAAGGCCTGCCCGTTTGCATTATCGGGAATAACATTAAAACCCTGTTTTTCAGGCAGGAAGATCCCATTGGAAAATATATAAAATGCGGACAAATCTGGTTAAAAATAACGGGTGTTGTAGAACGTCGCGATTTTACTGCATCGGCCTCCGATGAATTGGGAATCAGCAGTTCAGACAATAAAATATTTATCCCGGTGCAAACCATGCTGCTGCGATTTAAAAACCGGTCGCTGCTGCGTGCCGATGAAATTGCCAAAGCCAACCAACGTGCCGGTGGCGGTGGAATGGTTATAATTATCGGGGGTGCAGAACAAACCGAAGACAAAGGCGACACCGATCCCAACCTCAACCAGCTCGATAAAATAATTGTACAGGTAAAAGAAACAGAACTGCTCGGCCAGTCGGCAAACCTGGTTAAACGAATGTTGCTGCGCCGTCATTCTGAATTATACGATTTTGAAGTCACCATTCCCGAACTTCTGCTTAAGCAGCAGCAAAAAACAAAAAATATTTTCAACGTGGTTTTGGGGGCAATTGCCGGAATTTCGCTCATTGTGGGAGGAATCGGGATTATGAATATCATGCTGGCTTCGGTCTTGGAAAGAATCCGTGAGATTGGCGTTCGACAGGCCGTTGGCGCAAAACAGAAAGATATTATCGCGCAGTTTCTTGCCGAATCGACTTTAATAAGTTTAACCGGAGGGATCATCGGGATTATTCTGGGCATCGTGCTTTCGAAAGTAATTACAGTGGTATTCGATATAAAAACGGTTGTTTCATTTTTCAGCATTTTTATCGCTTTCGGGGTTTCGGTGGTTGTCGGGATTACCTTTGGATATCTGCCGGCTAAAAAAGCATCAGAAAACGATCCCGTTGTCTCTTTACGTTCATAACATTAAAAACCAAAAACAAATGAAAAATATCCTTCTCCTTTTGATAACCGTCAGCAGTTTTCCCTTTATAGGAAAAGCACAGGAAAAAATAAGGCTTGGCCTGCCCGATGTAATCGAAATCGCATCGAACCAATCGATTGACGCGTTCAGAAATAAAAACATGTACCTTGCCAGCTACTGGGAATTTCGCTTTTACAAGGCCGGACGGCTTCCGGGTATTGCACTGAGTGCCGATCCGCTCAACTATAACCGGTTTCTTAAAAAAGAGTACAATTTCGAAACCAATGAAGATGAATACCGCTTAAGGGAATACCTTAATTCGGAAATTGGTGTAGCTGCAACCCAAAATGTTGGCCTTACCGGCGGTCAACTGTTTTTACGCACAGAGCTGGCCATGGTAAAAAACCTCGGTGGCGCACAAAACACATCATATTCGGCAACTCCTTTCAGTATTGGGTTTTCGCAGGAATTGAACGGGTACAACGAATTAAAATGGAAATCGAAAATTGAACCTTTGAAATTCGAAAAAGCTAAAAAAGAGTTTATCCAGAACGTTGAAGATCTTCGCATTAAATCAACATTCCAGTTTTTTGAGTTAATAACTGCCCAAATACAAAAAGGAATCGCTGCAACCAATTATGCAAATGCCGATACTTTATATAAAATCGGAAAAGGCCGTTTTCAGGTAGGAACTGTAACCCAGGATGAATTATTAAAACTCGAACTCAGCCTTCTAAATGCCGAACAGGCCTTAAGCATGGCCCAGTTGGAAGAAAAAAGGGCGCAGGCAAGTTTAAATTCGTTTTTGGGCATGGAGAAAACCGTCGAAATTGAATGTATTGTTCCCAGTGAAATACCTGAACTTCAAATCAATCCTGACGTTGCGCTGACGCAGGCCATTCAGAACAACCCCGAAATGATTAACCACCAGCAACAAAAGTTACAGCAAGACCAAAACGTAAAACGAACCAGGTCGGAAACGGGATTAAACACTTCGCTATTTGCCATGTACGGAATGAGCCGGTCATCGGAAAATTTTGAAGATGTTTACGGACAACCCGATAAAAGCCAGCGATTTAGCGTTGGGATAAACGTTCCAATTGTAGATTGGGGAAGAACAAAAGGCAGGGTTTCAATGGCCGAATCGAACCGTGAGGTTGCATTGGCAACCATTAAACAGGAGCGTATTGATTTTGAAATGGATGTTATTCAAAGTGTGCTCGAATTTAACCTGCAGGCAAGCCAGGTTAAAAATTCGGCCAAAGCCGACACCGTGGCGCAGTTGGGTTACGATGTTACTTTCCAGCGTTTCCTCATCGGGAAAATTGATGTGATAAAACTAAATATTTCGAGCACCGACCAGGAAACGGCGCGAATTTCGTACCTGAACCGTTTGCGCGATTACTGGACTTCGTATTTCAGGCTGCGAAGCCTCGCGCTTTTCGATTTTGAAACCAACACCCCGCTGATGGTTAATTACGACGACATTTTAGAAAAATAAGAAATGGCAACAAACAGAAAATATACGATTACCGGAGGCGCCGTTTTAATTGCAATTATTGCCCTGGCATTTTTCTATTTTACCCGGACAGCAGAAAAAACCCCAAAGTATTACGAAGTAAAAAAGGGAAAATTCGAGGCGGTACTTTCATGTAAGGGCGAAATTAACGGGTTGGTTGCAACCGAAATAAGGGCCCCTAAAATTTTAGGCGATCGCGATTTACAACTTTGGCAGATGAAAATATTGGATTTGGCACAGGATGGCAAAAATGTAAAAAAAGGTGAATTTATAATTCAGTTGGATGCCAGCCGTGTAATGTCGGGGATGCGCGAAGAACAACAACAACTTGAAATAGAATTAGCCGATCTGAACAATGCAAAAATCGACAGCACCGTTACTCTAACAAATATGCGTGAAGAGATAAAAAATGCCATTCTCGATTTGGAATACAATAAAATCGACCTTGAACAATCGGTTTACGAATCGGAAGCCTACCAGCGAAAAGCGCAAATGACCTATCAGAAAGCAGAAAACAGCATTGAAAAAAAACAACGCGATTATCTGCTTGAACAAAACAAATTGAAAATGAGGGTTGGCCGTGCTGCCGAAAGGGTTGAAAGAAGACAAAGCAGAATAGCAAAATTTCAGCAGGCCATGGCAGCCGCCCGCATTACAGCGCCGGAAGATGGAATTGTGATTTTTGGGAAAAGCTGGGATGGCAAGAAATACAGCAAAGACGATGATGTTTCAACTTACGAATTTGCTCCGCCAATTGCAACCCTCCCCGATATGTCGAAAGTAATTTCAGAGATTTATGTGAAAGAAATTGATATTGCCAAAATAAAAGCGGGCGACAGTGTTCGGGTTTCTTTTGATGCACTTGAAGGTACAATAATAAAAGGAAGTATAAAAACCATTGCCCGTGTGGGCGAAAGTCACAAGGATTTCGACATGAAAGTGTTTAAGGTTATTATTCATCTCGATAACACAGATGAAGGATTAAAACCTGCAATGAGCAGCAATAACGACATTATTCTGGCCAAATCAGACAATGTAATTTCAGTTCCCCTCAATTCGGTATTTAAAGAAAACGGAACCAGGTATGTATATCTTAAAACACAGGAAGGTTTTAAAAAACAGAAAATCAAAACCGGTTTTGAAAACGAAACGGCTGTGCTTGTTGAAGAGGGATTAAAAGAGGGTGATTTTGTTGTATTGGAGCCGCCTTTAAAAACTGAGGTGTTGGCGGAAAACTAAAGGTTTGGTAGCATGACATGTTGGGGATTGCGGGGCGATTCATTATTAACCAAGACAGAAACTACAAAAGAATTACTGCCCCTGGCAACCCACAAACCCCACCATTTCTTAAATGCTGTGTGTAGTGCAGTTTTTATTCTATGGATAACACTTTTGATAATGCGATTTTTATTTCGTCCTGTATTATCGTGGAAATATTTCCAAGCTTTTTTACAAATCTTTCTTTGGATACTGACCGAACCTGAAAACAATCTGCAGAGGATTCCTTAGTCAGGCCATTTTTTGAATTTGTCTCCAATTTTATCATCCAGGGGGCAATTCCATATCTTTCTTTCCAGTCAGTAATCGGAACAATTATCTTTAACGGCAATTTGCCTAGTGAATCATCACTTACAATTAAGGCAGGGCGAATCTTTTTAATCTCAGCACCAACAGTCGGGTCAAGATTTAACAACCAAATTTCACCTTGTTTCATAAAAATCCTCAAAATCGAGATTTGTAAATACCACCAATTCTTTATCTGTCATATAATCAGAAAATAAAGTGTTAGCCGCTTTTTTCATCTCGCTTGAATTTTCTTGCTTACGTAATGAATGAATGGTTTTTTCAATCACAAACATCCGTTTCTGAATTGGTAATCTTTGTATTTCTTTAATCAATTCGTTAGTTCTCATGTTTAAACAATTATGTCTGCAAGATACAAATTAATCAGCATTTTTTTAAATGTCAACTATGGATTATCTTTGGAGTAGTTCTACAATGCTGCACAACGTCTCGCAAATACAGGCATGGCGGGATTTTCCCGATGAACTTCCTGCGAAGTACTGCTTTTCACCCCGAGTACACGGGGCTAATTTCCTGTCAACGAAGCACCCGCTTGCAACGGTTTGCAACCGGTGTGCAATTCGATAGAATTGAAAAATACAGATGCTATTGTTTTGCTGTTTCCGGCAAGGCACGGATTACAATGCGTTAAATCGGCGCCAGAGAGATTAAAAGAGGGTGATTTTGTTGTATTGGAGCCGCCTTTAAAAACTGAGGTGTTGGCAAAAAACTAAAAAAAAAGGCTGCCAAAATTGGCAGCCTTTTTTTTAACCGGCCATTATTAAAATGGCGTATTTTGCACACAAAGTGAATTGGTATTCCTTTCATTGTTAGGAATTGGCCAAATATAGAAAACACTTGATGGAAGAACTTCGCTAACACCAGTTTTGGCCGGAATATTAATCACGCGCCTCATTATGTCCATATTTCTGATTCCTTCTCCTAAAAATTCCATACTTCTTTCATTGAGCAATCTGTCGGCAAAAGCATCAACAGAAGCAAAACTTGCTGTTGTATAATCGGGCGCTGCCGGGTTTGATCTTTTGTAAACGGCATTTAACAAAGCAACTGCCCGGGCATTTACTGCATTGGCATTTCTTGCTTCGGCTTCAGCAATATTTAATAATACTTCGGCATACCTTAAAACAGGCGACCAATCGGTGTGTGGAAAAATAGTGTACTTATCGACAAACCTATAAGGCACCCCACTAAAGTTGGCAACAAAAGTAAGGGCCCTGCGGGCGTCGGTGGCCGGGAAATCGGTGGTATTGGTCCACAGCGGACCGGCTTCAAAAATCGGGTACTCTAAGTTCCCTGTGCCCGTTCTGCCGCTAAAATAATGCCCCAACTGGTTTTGCGTTCCCGGTAATTCTGTTGCATTGTTTGGAATAGAGAAAATTGCTTCGGAAGTAGTATAAGGAGCGGCAAAGATGGAAGCAAACGTTGTGGCAAGGGCAGGCACTGCGCCAGGGCCGGTAAAAGGGGCCACAGAAGTTGTCACAATCTTGTTTCCTGCTGAAATTACGCCAGCCCAGTTGTTCATGTGCAGGTAAACCCTGGTTAAAAAAGCATTCACTGTAATTCTGTTCATCCTGGTAATCCTTGTTGCTGCAACCGTTGGGGCAGCAGCCGGCAAAAGTGTTTCGGCGGCAGTCAGGTCGGCAACTATCTGGGCAAATGTTTCTTCAACTGAAGATCGTGCCTTTTCATTGTCGGTTGCTGAACGCTGGGGAGTAATCCGAAGAACAAGTCCCGGAACAGTGTTTGGTTTTGTTTTAGCCTGATTAAACGGCCTGGCATAAAGCACCGCAAGGTGGAAATAAGCCACACCGCGCAATGCAAGGGCTTCACCCTTGGCCGCATCAAATTCGGCCTGGGAGAGAAGTGCAGGGACAATTTTGGCTTTATTTGTTTCCAGGCCATCCAGCAAAACATTAATCCTGTTTATTCCGGAATAAATCTGGGTCCAAACGTTAATTACTTCGTTGGTTGATTCCGCTGTATTGAGTTTCCACGTTTCCAAACCGGTAACCCCATTTTCACGCAAATTCAGGAAGTTGCCACCACGTATGTCATTATATACCTGGTATCTTCCACCAAGATATTGCCCATTCTTAAATGGCGCATACAATCCGGTAACCTGCTGAAGAATTCTGTCCCTGGTGTCAAAAGCCACCAAATCAGAAATAGACGTCTGCGGCACAGGATCAAGATATTCCGTATAGCATGAAGTTATTGTCGCTAATGAAAGGAATACAAGTAATGAATATTTAGCTATATTTTTCATATTATTATTAATTTAAATACATTCTTAGAAAGATACATTAACCCCAAATGAAATTGTTCTTGCCTGAGGAACAGTATTTCTGTCAACTCCAGGTGTAAGGTTGGCATCGCCGTTTGATGAAACCTCCGGGTCAGAACCTGTATAATTGGTAAACACATAGGCATTAAAAACCTGTGAATAAAAACGCATACTGCTTATGCCTCCCTTCTTTAAGAGTTGATTCTTAAGTGTGTACCCCACGCTAAGGTTCCTGATTTTGAGATAATCACCTTTTTCAACGTTTTGCTGTTGTACCATTGTTGAACCATTTGACCAATTGTCGCCCCATACTGGTCTTGCTATGTCGGTTATGTCGCCTGGTTTCTTCCATGCTTTTTCATAAACTTCCACCGAATTGTTCCAGTTGCGCTGATCCCTCAAACCTGCCTTTGAACCGTTGTACACGTAAAAATCAAGGGCATAAGTTAAACCAATATTGGCATCCCAGTTTTTGTAGGTAAAATTATTGTCGATTCCACCATAAATTTTTGGGATTGGGCTTCCAAGAGCTACTCCGTCATCAGTAATGTTTACGCCCCTTGAAGGAGTTCCATCTTCGTTCCTCCAACCACTTGTAGTGGGAGCTTGTGCAGCAGCCTGATGGTTATAATACACCTTGGAAAAAGTTTCTGCTTTGGTCACCGGATCAATATTTTTCCTTAAAAATACCCTTCGTCCTGTTGCAGGGTCAACCCCGGCAGTTTGCACGCCCCAAATCATTCCGATAGGCTGGCCCGCAAGTGTACGGTTGGTAACTTCCAATTGAGATGTACCAATCAAAAATGCCACACTTGGAGCAAGCGCCGTAACCTCATTTTTCAGGGTAGTAATATTTAATGTTGTGTTCCAGTTAAAATCCTTTTTAGAAATGTTGTAACTTGTAACTGTAAACTCAAACCCCTTGTTAAACATCGAACCAATGTTGGCAGGGATAGTATTTCCGGGAATACCCTTCGATGGCGCCTGCGGAACATCAAGTACCAAACCGTCGATGTCGTTGTTGTAGTAGCTGACATCCACCTGAATCCTGTCTTTTAGCAATCCAAACGAAACTCCGGCATCGGTCTTATTACTTGTTTCCCATTCAAGGTCGGCATTACCGGCCTGGTTGAAAAACAAAGTTGGGGCGGTATTGTAAACACCTGCCGAGTAAAGGAACAGTGAACTGAAGTTGCCTACTGCCGAAATGTTGCCTACACGGCCATAACTGGCTTTGAACCTAAGGTCAGAAATAATGTCCGAAATCCCGCTGTTTTGAATAAATCCTTCCTTAGATGCGGCCCACATCACGGAAGCCCCTCCAAAATCACCGTATTTCTTGCCTTTAGCCAAACCAGAGAACCCATCACGCCGGGCGCTTACCTCGACAAAATATTTCTTGTCATAATTAAAATTTAAACGTCCGAAGAGTGAGTTAAAATAATTTTCTGTCTGCATTAATACAGGTGGTTGCTGTGGGGTTGTATAACTCCCCTGGTATGAAGTGAAGAAGGGGTCGGATTGCCCGGTCCTTCTTCCAGACCAACCGTCAAATTTCGTGTATTGTTCTTCTGAGCCAACCAAAGCCTGAAAATTAAGCTTGTCCATGAGCGTAAGATTGTAGTTCAGTGTATTTGTCCAGTTCCAGCGGTTTCTCCTGTCAAAGTAGTTATATGCTTCACCTCCGGTGGTCCTTCCATCGCCATGAAGCGGGTGCCAGAAAGTTTTTGATTCCAATGAACTGTTGTCAATCCCAAATGATGTGCGGAAAAAGAGATTTTTTATAATCTCAAAATTAGCAAACAAAGTGCTGATAACCCTGTCGCTTTGTGCATTATTGTAGTTATTGTCGAACAGGAACACAGGGTTAAAAAATCCCACAGAGGCAGGATTGCCAAGTGTGCCGATGAACCCGCTGGTGGCATCTATGTTGTAAGTCCCATCATTCAGGTAAGGCCCTACAATTGGCGATGTTACAAATGCCAATCTTCCCGCCCCTGCAGTAGCAAACAGTGCGTTTGCCAGCGAACCGGTTTGCGGTGCATTGGTAAAACTGTTGGTATAGCCAAAGTTTACGCCCAACGTTATCCATTTGTTCAGTTTGTGTTCCAAATTCAACCTGGTATTTTTCCTTTCGTAGGTATTTGTCTTTACAATACCTTCATTCTCAGAATAACCAACTGATAGAAAATAACTGGTGGTGGCGTTGGCGCCTGAAAATGAAAATGCGTGATTGTGTTGAAACCCTGTTTGATAAATCAGGTCGGACCATTTTGTGTCGATTGGGTTACCATTGGCATCAAGACTTATTTTATAAAGATTTGCGGGGTTTGTAACGTCAATATTGCCTACGTTGGTTCTGGCAAGATTTTTATGCGCCACAAATTGCTCTGCATTCATCACATCAAAAACCCTATACGGTTGTGTATAACCGAATGAACCATCATAAGTTACCTTCACTGCGCCCAAAGCTCCTTTTTTGGTGGTTATCAGCACAACGCCATTGGCAGCCCTTGAGCCATAAATAGCTGTTGCAGAAGCATCTTTTAATACATCGATTGATGCAATATCGGATGGGTTTAAATCACCAAGCACATTCATTGCGGCTGAGCTTCTTGACATGTCGCCGGTAAATACAGGCACGCCATCAATTACTACCAAAGGCGACGAACTACCTGAAATGGAATTGTAACCGCGGACCCTGATAACAGGAGGGTTGCCAAGCACACCATTGGGAATGGTAATTTGAACACCCGCCGCTTTGCCTTGAAGCGCCTGATCGAAAGTTTGAACCGGAATGGTTTTAAGCGCATCTCCCTTTATGGAAGAAATTGAGCCTGAAATTTCTCTTTTCTGCTGCACACCGTAGCCTACTACAACTACTTCGTCAACCGAAAACACATCAGTTTCCATTGAAATGTTAAAATTAGTCTGGTTCCCGATTTCAACTTCGAGGTTTTTCATCCCGATAAAACTGAAAACAAGTGTTTTGGCATTTACCGGGACATTTAAGTCGAATTTGCCATCCATGTTTGTTACAGTTCCCAAGGTTGTTCCTTTAACCATTACAGAGACGCCCGGTATTGAAACACCGTCCTCCTTACTGGTTACCGCACCCGAAATGCCCTTTGTTTGGGCATTCGCAAATTGCATTCCTGCGATTAGAATGCAAATCAAAAACAGCGTTAGTTTTTTCATAGAAAAAATTTTTGATAATTAGAATTAAACAAATTATTAAATCTATACAACGACCTGATCAATCTTAAACAAATCAATCCTGATCGATTCTCTTTGAATACGAAAGTAATTTTTTAAATCCAATTTCCAAAAAAAATTAAAATTTAGCCCGAAAAAAGCTAATTTGGTTAAAAATGGTTAACAGAAAAGATGGCAGGCAGAAGACGGAAGTCGGTCCATAAAAATTCAATACCCTTGCTTTAACAATTCATAAAATTGTTTTATTTTATGTTTGCTTATAATTTATACTTTTCACTCATTGTGATTTTTATTTATCTGTTTTAAATAAGGGTAACAAACCATTAAAATGACCGAATTATATCCCGACCTGTTTTTTTATAATCCAACGTGCGAATACGCAATAGCCAACGGAAATGCAAACTGGCAACCCAACCGGTTACTGCAAAAGATGGAATTCGATTTATGCGCCCTGCCCCTTTTTTTTGCAAAAAAAGGTGATTTTGTTTTGGTCGATAAAATCCCATCCGAAGAATTTATTGAATCGTTGAGGAAAATCGACATCGCCATTCCAAATTTCATTTTAAAAATAGACACCGTAAATAACCCGCATTTTATGGGCTTACCGAAAAACAAACTGCAACCGTGGGGCTGGAGTCCGGCGGTCCACAAATTTCTTTCTCCGTTCAAGCAATCGTGTTCGGTTGAATTTCGGCAATCGCCTGTTTTTAACTGGAAGCCCGAACACCGCGAAATAACTTCAAGAAAATTTGCCGCCGCTATTCAAAAACAGTTACAGGCAACGCTTAATGCCGATTATATTCTGCCTGGTGAACTTACACCGAAAGTTTGCACTACACAAAACGATATTGAAACATCAATCGGGCATTGGGGCAATGTAATGATAAAAGCGCCCTGGAGCAGCTCAGGACGGGGATTACAGCCCATTACAAAAACACCTGTCCACCAAAAGGTCTGGGAAAAAATAATGGGAATTGTAAAAGAACAGGGTTACGTGATTGCCGAACCATATTTAAACAAGGCGCTTGATCTTGCTTTTCAGTTTGAATTAAACAGAGGTAAAGTTGAGTTTTTGGGAATCAGTAACTTTTGCACCAACAAAAAAGGACAATACGAAGGAAACCTTTTATACGGATTGCCCAAAAATATTGAAAAAAGGTTTCTGGAATTTGCTGATTTTGCTGCCGGTGAAATTTGCCAGCCGCTTATAAATGCAATCGAAACAAGCGAAATGGCTATTTTTTACGAAGGGGTTTTTGGTGTTGATACCCTTATTTATACTGACAAAAAAAACGCGCTTAAAATCAACCCGTGCCTTGAAATAAATGTTCGCCATACCATGGGATTGCTTGCACTTCGGCTCGAAAAATTAATTTGTCAAAATAAACAGGGAGTTTTTCGCACTTATTATCAGCCGGGAACTTCGTTTTACGCCTTTAAGAAAGAAATGGGGGGGAAATACCCTTTAAAAATTTCGGAAAACAAAATTGAGGCGGGTTTCTTTGCCCTTACCGAAGCTGCTGAAGACAGCTTATTTGGGGCATATTTACTGGTGTGAAGGTTTTTTGAATTGATATTCATTTTTATAATGTCCTGTTTAAATACTTTCAATTATAATTAAACTTGTCAACAATATTTTCAAAAAAAGTTCATTTTCCGTGTTCAGTGCAATTTGATTTGATTTTTAGTATTTTTAAACGGCATTTAACAACATTTTAAACTTAACTAAAAATGGAAGAGCCCGACTCAAAACCTGTTTCTGCAAAAAAGAGTTCAAGGAAGTTTTACAAAAAAGAATTAAAAAAACTTCAACTGGAACTGATAAAACTCCAGGAATGGATAAAACAAGAAGGCCTGAAAGTTGTAGTAATTTTTGAAGGCCGCGATGCCGCCGGGAAAGGCGGCACAATAAAAAGAATAATCCAGGTGCTAAACCCGCGCATTTGCCGGGTGGTTGCTTTAGGCACACCCACCGAACGCGAAAAAACGCAATGGTATTTTCAGCGTTATGCCGCCCATCTGCCGGCAGCCGGCGAAATGGTTTTGTTCGACCGGAGCTGGTATAACCGCGCCGGAGTTGAAAAAGTAATGGGATTTTGCACCGAAGATGAATATTGGGATTTTTTGAGGGCATGCCCAAATTTCGAAAAAATGCTGATACACTCGGGCATTATTTTGGTTAAATACTGGTTTTCGGTCAGCGAAAAAGAACAGGAAAAACGATTTAAATCGAGGATTAAAAACCCGACAAAACGATGGAAACTTAGCCCGATGGATTTGGAATCACGCATGATGTACGTCGAATTCTCGAAGGCAAAAGACGAAATGTTTGCCTACACCGATACAAAAGTCTGCCCGTGGTACATGGTCGATGCCGATAACAAAAAACTCTCGCGGTTGAATTGCATTCATCATTTATTGTCGTTGATACCATACCGTGATTTAACACCCGCCCCTATTGAACTGCCACCCAGGGCCGATAGCAAGGGTTATATCCGTCCGCCATTGAACGAGCTGACTTATGTTCCAAAAGTGTATTAATTATCGTGTGTTTCAGTCAGATCAAAAAAATGTTCTGCCTGTTCGCCCAGGAAACCGGAAAATAGTTTTTGTGAACCGTTTTCTTCGATGTAATTTCGTTGCGCCAATTCCAGGTATGCATAAGTCCATATCATTTTTTCGAAGCCGCTTTCACCTTTCACATTTACCTCTTCTTTAATTGCGAGAGTTGCCGCCTGCCGGAGTTTGCCCCCTGTTCCGCCTTCAATATTTTCCTTCATTGGGATTCCTGCCGCCGAAAGCGCATTGCATGTGGTTTCCAAATCGGGCCACTCTTTTACATCCTGATAATTAATGAACGCGGCAAAATGATTTACTGAATTTCCATGTAGTAAAACCCAGGCGGCATATTGCGAAACATCGTTTATTTTCAAAACATCATCTTTTAACGGGATATTCCACGGACGACGAAAATAGCGCACAAGATCGTAAACCAGGTAATCTGCGGCTTCCAACGGCAAAATTCCGTTTTCTTCCAAAATCCTAAGTAATTCAATACTTTTATCAGTAAGCAAATATGCAGTGTTTTTTAAAGTATTACCGATCATTTGTTGGGCCCACCCCGGTAACTCGCCCACCTCGAGTTGGCTGACAAATATTTTGGGAAACATCTCATCAGGATGTTCGAAATGAACGGCCTTCAATTTCTTTTTCGGGAAACTGTATTTTGAAACCGGGTTATACCCCAAAAAATCCAAAATATGTTTTATCGCCCTAATTCCTTCGGGTTGTTCGCCCGAGTGTGCATTTAACGTTCGAAAAGCAATGTGGTCAAATACAATTTTACCCCCTTTTTGTGCCACCAAACCGGCGTATTTCCTGGCATAAGGAACTCTTTCGATATATAGTTTCCATAACCTGTCGAAAAGCAGGCCTGTAATTTCTTTCGTTGTCCGTTTCATAACGTAGTTTTATTTACGTAAACAGAAAAACAGACAACTTGGTTACCTGAATATTGATGTTTAAAAGTATTTTTTAATTGGGGAAACTTTGTTATTACAAATTGTTTTTGGGCGTGTTTTTCATAAAATTGAGCACATCTTTTTTATTGAAATAAGAGGTTGCGCCACGTTTGGTTGTATTAATCGCCCCGGCGGCGTTTCCGAAATTAAGCGCCTGTTGAATAGTTTTTCCGTTCAGATAGTAATGTAAAAATCCGGCCGAAAATGCCATTCCAGACCCAATATTGTCCTCAATTTCAATAATGTAACCCGGGTCGTAAAATGCGCCCTTCTTTTTATGGAAGGCAAAAACCCCATTTTGGCCGCGGGTAACCAATATGAGGTCGATTTTATATTTTCGCGAAAGTTCGGAACTAAAAACATTCAGATTTTCAGCCTTTAAACCTAATTCCCCGCTCAAAAAAGGTATCTCTTTTTCTTTAATCCGAACAATATTCGAACTTTCTAAAAGATTTTCGACAACCGAGGCATTAAAAAAATGCTCAAAAAGTTTTAAATCAAAGAAGTGCAGCGAGTCGGGCGACTCTTTTAACAATTCGCGGAGGGTGTTTTTCGATATACCAAAACGTTGCGGCAAAAGCCCGTAAAACAGGCAATCGGCATCTCTTACCAGTTTTAGCGCTTCGGCAGAAAATTCAATATGATCGAAAGCTACATCGGGAGTTACAATATAACGCGGGTCGTAATTATTTTCGAAAGTGATATGTACCGTACCTGTTGGGAATTCGGTATCAAATTGCACATTGTCATCGGTAATGCCCAACTCTTTCAATTTTTCAAGCGCTTCGTTTCCAAGATCGTCGTCGCCAATCCGCGACAGTAAAAACCCCTGTTCGTTAAATGAGTTACAGCGAAAAACCAGGTTCGAGGGTGTTCCACCAAGCACCTTCCCGTTGGGTAAAATATCCCAGACCACTTCGCCAAATGCAACTATTTTTTTATTCATTCAAGCCATTTTCGGAACGTCAAAAATATAAAATATTAAAAACGAAATCAGTTTAAAAGGAACGTTAATTCATCGAAATACAAGTTTTTCAAACAATTTTGATTTTTAACCGTTCATTTTAAAAATGATTATATGAATTATCTGGCACATCTTTTTTTATCGGGCAATGATGACCAAACTATGGTTGGGAATTTTATTGGCGACTATGTAAAAGGAAGTGACTGGGGTAAATTTCCTGATAAAATAAGAAACGGGATTTTAATGCACCGTGAGATTGATACATTTACCGATGCACACCCAAAGTTCAGGGAAGCCAAAGTACTGTTTCGCTCCGAATTCGGGCTCTATTCAGGTATTGTTGTCGATTTTTTATACGACCATTTTCTGGCCACCAACTGGAACAACTATTCTGAAATTTCTTTACGGAACTTTGCAAAACAATCACATGCGGTTTTGTTACAAAACTTTATGCAATTGCCGGTCAGGGTGCAGGGTTTTCTTCCGTTTTTGATCCAAAACCGGCGATTGGAATCGTATGCATCGACAACTGGAATTGTGCAGGCATTAATAATTATGAGCAATTACACCTCGCTTCCGGCCAAACCTGATTTTGTGATGAACACTCTTCAAAACAATTACAATTTTTTCAACGATAATTTTAAAATTTTCATGTCCGACATCATCCGGTTTATAACAGAAAAACATGGCCATGAATTAATGAACCCCGGTTTTGTAAGAAACCGGTAAACTAATTATTTTAATGCGATAGTTTTGTGTTTAAAATTTCTCGTACCGGCTGGCATCCAACCGTATAAAAATAAACAACAAGATGGTAAACGACCAAAGCGATGAACCCCCGTAACTAAAGAACGGAAGCGGGATACCGATAACAGGCATTATTCCGATGGTCATCCCGATATTTACAAGAAAGTGGAAAAAGAGGATTACCGCCACGGAATAACCGTAAATTCGCGAAAAACCTGATCGCTGTCGCTCGGCAAGCCAAACCAAACGGTAAAAAAGCAGCATAAAAAGGCCAATTACAACAAACGAACCAACAAATCCCCATTCCTCGCCTACGGTACAAAAAATAAAATCGGTACTTTGCTCGGGCACAAAATTGAATTTGGTTTGTGTGCCTTCCAAAAAACCTTTTCCCAATAAACCGCCTGAACCAATTGCAATTTTGCTTTGATTTACATTGTAACCTGCCCCCAGCAGGTCTGACTGAATTCCGAGGAGTTCGTTTATACGTGCCTGCTGGTGATCTCCCAGAATATTATTAAATACATAATCAACAGAAATTGTAAACATCACCGACCCAAGAAAAATAAATGCAACCGTGATATAGTTTGTCAATCTTTTCCGAAAACTGTAACCCAGAATTACCAGTGTACCGAAAACAGATGCTGCAGTTATCACACCAGAAATTTCATATCTCGAACCAATTGCAAGGTTCATAATAAAAAACAACAAAATGGCCGAAGCATAAATAATTGGTATTTTTAAGAACTGTTTGTACTTTGAATTAACAACATAAAAGGCTATTAAAACAAATACGAGCAATAACAACGATAAAACCAAATTCGAAATAATCAGTGCAAGTACAAAAAGCAGTATCAGCAGCGAACCAAAAAAGAGAACAACACCTGAAAGCCCTTCGCGGTATAAAACCAAAATAAACGAGAAATAAACCAGCGCCGAACCCGTGTCGTTTTGAAGCAGAATGAGAACAACAGGCCCAAGAATAATCGCCGAAATGATGGCCAGCGATTTGAATTGCTGAAGTTTAAACCCATGCGAGTTCATGTAATTTGCCAACGCAAGACCTGTTGCAAACTTGCAAAACTCTGAAGGCTGAAATCCGAACGACCCAAACATAAACCAAGCCATTTGCCCGTTAATTTCAGTACCCAGAAAGAGTACCAGGATTAAAAGGGAAACGATGACCCCATAAATAATATATGAAAAGAATACATAAAAATTAGACTCGACAATAAGAATAAAAAACCCGATAGCCAATGCTGCGGCAATCCAAATAATTTGTTTGCCATAACGTTGCGAGGTGTCGAAAATGCTCGAATGTTCCTGGTTAAAAACCGAGGCATAAATATTTATCCACCCTAAAAACACCAGGACCAGGAAGATTGAAACCGTAACCCAATCGATATTTGCCCAAAGGCTGTTTCTTTTTGGCATATTATTTCGGCTGATTTGGGTTTAACAAATTGGCATCCAACATTTTTTGTTCTACCCATTTCCGGCTTGATGCGATGGTATCGTTCAAATACTTTTCAATCATTAAACTTGCCATTGGCGCCGCATACCGGGCTCCCCACACCCCATTTTCAACATAAACAAAAATGGCTATTTTCGGATTATCCTTTGGCGCAAAAGCTGTAAATACTGAATGATCGGATCCCTGATTATTTTCAACAGTACCGGTTTTTCCGCACATAACAACATCCGGAACCCCAGCCACTGCAGCAAGGTTGCCTTTTAAAACCTGTTCCATACCGGTAATTATGGGGTCAAAATTCGCTTGCGAAATGTTCAAATAATGTTTTACCTTAAAATCCGATAAAATTGTATCGTTCTCAATTTCCTTAACTAAATGCGGGGGATAATAGTAACCTCTGTTGGCAATAATCGCGCTGACATTAGCCATTTGCAACGGTGTTGCCCCCAACTCGCCCTGACCAATTGCCAGAGAACGGATGGTTAAAGGGCTCCAGCGGCCTTTCCCGTAAATCTTGTTATACTGTTCCGCGGATGGCAAATCGCCCGCAAGTGCGTTGGGAAAATCGCTGCTGATAATTTGGCCAACCCCAAAGCTTTCAACATAATCACGCCAAACATTAAATCCCTCGGCCACTGTTTTGTATTTATAAATTATTGAGCGGAAAGTGTTCCAC
>CAMTWS010000223.1:0-5612 GCA_947085485.1 uncultured Prolixibacteraceae bacterium | reverse complement strand
CTTTCATCAAAAAAGGTAAACATTTCAACACTGGTTATCGATCCGCCAAAATGGTCGGCAGAATACCCCAATTTATTTACCCTTCTTTTTCATTTAAAAGATAAAAAAGGTGCAACACTTCAAACGTTCACCAAAAAAATCGGGTTCCGCGAGGTGGAGTACAAAAATAAAATCCTCACTGTGAACGGGGTTCCGGTAAAACTGAACGGAGTGAACAGTCACATGCACGATCCCGAACACGGGCAGGCTGTTCCACTGGAAACACTGAGAAAGGATTTGATAATCATGAAGCAGTTTAACATCAACTGCGTCCGTACCAGCCACTACCCGCCAACACCCGAATACATCGAAATGGCCGATGAACTTGGGATGTATATTTTTGATGAAGTAGGCGACGAGGCGCACATGAACGAATATTTATCGGCCGACCCGGCGTGGACCGAAATGTACCGCGACCGCACCCGAAAGCTGGTTTACCGCGACAGGAACCACCCGTCGGTTATTGTTTGGAGCGCCGGAAACGAGTCGGGCAGCGGGTTCAACATTAACGAGGTAATAAAAACCGGAAAAGCCATCGATCCCAGCCGTCCGGCGTGGATGTACGGAGGAAACGATTTTTATATTCCATTCGAAGATATTGTGGGGCCGCGTTACTGGATACCCATCGACTTTAAAAATCTGGCCGAAGGAAAAGTGCTTCCAGAAAACGATTTGAGGGCTTCATTTATGGACGAATACCTTGCTGCCACCGGAAATGGGTTGGGCGGCCTTGATGAATACTGGGAACTGATTTGGAAACACCCGCGCCTTACCGGCGGAGCAATCTGGGACTGGATCAGCCCTGGCATTAAAACTCCCCGCTGGATAGTTCGAGATTTGTCACCAAAGAAAAATGATGGTCAAATTATGGGGCGACCGGTTTTTACTGAAGGCAAAAACGGCCGTGGCCTTGAATTTTCAGGCCACGACGATTGGGTGGAGTTTTACCGCGACCCAAGCCTCGATATCACTGGTAACCAGCTATCCATTGGTTTTTGGGTGAAACCATCAAAAATTCCGCAACCCAATACTTTTATTACAAAAGGAAAACATCAGTTTGGCATTATAATGGACACCCCCGAAACACTTGAGTTTTATATCCACAGCGATAAACATATCTCGGCAAAAGCAAAGGTTGGGGCCGATTTTTATGAAAACTGGCGCTACATTGCCGGAATTTACAACGGCCAGAAACTGCAACTTTTTATCGATGAAAAATTGGTTGCCGAAACCGGTTTTAATGGCGACATCAGTTTAACTCCATTCCCGCTGTGCATTGGCCGCGAAGCCGAAACCCAGGATCAGGGCGAATTCTCAGGACGACTTTCAAAAATGATAATCGACGATGTGAGAGTTTTCAATAAAGCCGTTTCGTTGGATGAATTGAAAAACAAACCTGAAAATGCCGTGATGGCACTCGATTTTGAAAAAGATGAAAAAGCAGGCGATTTTTATGCAATAGGACTTGGAGGCAGAACTTACGGAATTATTTTTCCTGACCGGAAAATAGAACCAGAAATTTATCAGATAAAAAAATCGGGGCAGCCCGTTAAAATCGAACCGGTAGATGTTGAAAACGGGAAAGTGAAAATCACCAACCGCCACCAGTTTAAAAACTTAAAAGAACTTGTGGGGCTTTGGCAGTTAAGTGTAAACGGCGATACCATTCAGCGTGGGTTTTTCGAATTGGACTTGCCGGCGGGCCAATCGGTTATCGATTCCATCCCGTTCAGGATGCCGACAATTGAAGCCGGTTCGGAATGTATTTTAACTGTTTCGTTCCTGTTAAAGGAAAATACAAAATGGGCACAAGCCGGGCATGAAATTGCATGGGATGAAATGGTTGTGGCCACCCCGGTTTATGCCGAAGAAAAACCAGTTTTAAAAGGGGAGGTAGCAACTTCTGAAAATGAAAAAGAAATTTCCATTTCAGGCGATAAGTTTAAATATTCAATTAATAAAAAAACAGGTGAATTCAGTTCTTTGCAATTTAATGGAGCCGAATATCTGTCGGGCGGGCCGGTGTTTAACGTTTGGCGCGCCCCACTTGCCAACGACATTGACCCGTGGGGAAGCGAAAATTTTAAAAACAAACATTTTACCCCCGGTTTTGGCCGAAGCATCGACAACCAGCTTCGCACGCTTGGAATGCGCGATTTGGTTTCACAGGCGGATGAAATTGAAGTTTCAAAAAAATCAGCAACGAAAATAGTGGTGCGAATCAAAGCATTTTCCAACTCTTCACTTCCCGCCAAACGGATTATGAATTCGTGGAATGGCTCATCGGCTTTCGAACGCAACGAAACCTGGACTTTCCTGTCCGATGGAACAATTGAGTTGGAGCAGGAAATTATCCCGCACGGGCCCATGCCCGAAATGCTGCAAAAAATCGGGTTGCAGTTTCAATTGCCAAAGCAGTTTAGTGATGTTGAATGGTATGGCCGCGGGCCGTTTGAGAACTATCCCGATCGAAAAACAGGCGCCAAAGTTGGGCATTATGTATCGAATGCCAATGAAATGTACACGCCATATATTTTCCCACAGGAATATGGAAACCGCTGCGACGTGCGCTGGTTAAAAGTGCAAAATTCCGATGGTAAAGGATTGATGATCAGCGGGGAAGATTTGTTCAATTTCAGTTTGCATAAATTTACTACCGACAACCTCGACCGGGCAGTTTATACTTACCAGCTAAAAGAAGCGCCAAACAACATTCTGAATGTGGATTACGAAGTAACAGGCGTAGGTGATACCGCCACCCGCCAATTGCAAAGATACCGGGTGATGCCAGGTGCAGGAAAATACAGGTTGAGGATTAAACCGTATTAAGGACGCTTTTCGAAAACAAGGTTTTCAATCATTTCTTTTAATTCATTTGGCCTTAGACCTGATTTTTCATTTTTGTCGTAAACTGTTAACAGATAAACTGTTTCTTTAAAATTATAAACATATGAAATGACCCTGGCCCCTCCACTTTTACCCTTGCCTTTGCTTGAAATTGCTAATCTGATTTTATAGCAATTATTTCCAATATAAACTCCTTTTTCAGGGAATTGGTTTATCTGACGAATCAAAACACTGAATTCCGCTTTTAATGATGGATATTTTTTAACAATCCGTTTTAATTCCTTCTCAAAACGGAGAGTAGCAACGACATTATAATTCATTTAATAATTCGACTGCTGTTTTAAGGTTTAATTTCCCTTGTTTATGAAGCCGAACTTCATCAGCCGCTTCATTTAAATTAATTAGAAGTACAGCTGAAGCGGATGAAACAGGTTTTGCCTTTTTTACAAACGACAAACTTTTTAAGACTTTCATGCCAAAAACAGCTTCATTATCAACTATATCTACAAGTACTTTCATTTTGTAATTTTTTACCATTCAAAAATATGGATTTATTCTGACAATAATGAATTCTTTAAATATATGAATAGCAAAAGTATAAAACTCGATTTTGAATATGGATTACGAAGTGACCGGAGTTGGCGAAACTGCTACCCGTCAGTTGCAAAGATACCGGGTGATGCCGGGTGCAGGTAATTATAAGTTAACGATTAAGCCGTTTTAGAATAAAGATGTCATCCCTCAAACTGGATGCTATCCTAAAGTTGACAGATTTCTCCTTCGCGTTTAGAGGAACAGGTTCTTCCCCGTGCCAATGACAGATTAACATTTTGGGAGTTGGAGTTTCCAAACTCCAACAAATCCGGACTTAAGGAAAGTCCGGCTCCCGTTTCTGTCATTCACTCATTATGCCCAAAGTATTTTGGGTGAACCCTGTAAATAACAAGTAAACGATGGATGTCGAACTTCAAACTATTTCTGTTGTATCGGATTATCAACCACAATCCGTTTTTTTCGGTTGGCAATTTCATACGTTACCAAAAACGTATAATCGGCAATGCGTTTCATCTTATGGTAATCAATTTTATCAAAATCGTCAGAAGGTTTATGGTAATCTTCGTGGAGGCCGGTGGTAACACCCAACACCGGAACGCCATTTTTATTAAAATTGTAATGGTCGCTGCCGTTCATAAACTCGTCAGACAATACATCGCTGGGAACCAGGTTTAAATCGCGGCATATTTTATTGCTTATTGCCATTAATTCCAAACT
Source organism: uncultured Prolixibacteraceae bacterium (assembly GCA_947085485.1). Classification (GTDB taxonomy): domain Bacteria; phylum Bacteroidota; class Bacteroidia; order Bacteroidales; family Prolixibacteraceae; genus Draconibacterium. Next base: position 1,454 of record CAMTWS010000223.1, on the reverse strand, counting down.
CTGTCTGCCCGAGATAATATAAATTCCGTTGGGGCCGGCCAGGCTTTTTTCGATATTTTCAACCTTGCCGGGTTCTTTTTCTGCCGAGCGCCCAACCATATCGAGATTAATATTAACCACTGTCTTTTCAAGCGGGAAAACCGGGTTTTGAGTGTAATACCCCGAGCCGATTAATCCTTTCTCTTCGGCGGTTACCCATGCAAAAACGATACTCCGCCGCGGTTTCTTTTTCATTTTAGTAAACGCTTCGGCAATTTCGAGCAGTGCCACGGTTCCGGAGCCATTATCATCGGCGCCATTGTTAATTTCGCCATTTCTGGTCATTCCAACATGGTCGTAATGCGCAGTAAGTATAACACATTCATTTTTCAGAACCGGGTCGCTCCCCTCAACAATTGCTATTATGTTTTCGCCAAAAATGGTTTCAGCTTTTTTTGCAAGTTGAATTTCGGCAGTAATATTTTCAAGTTCAAAAGAATTTGGTTTTCCCGAGTCATTTATCTCCTGTTGAATTTCTTCGAGTGTTTTTCCTGTTTCTTTCAGGATTGCGTTGGCAAGTTCAGCGTTTGCTAGTACAATGTTGCCCGGCCTCCCCGTATCTTCACCTCCATAAAGTTGATAAATTCCCTGTGAAACGTAATCTTTTACCATTTCGAACCAACTATTATCGGGGTTCAGGGGGTCTGGAAAAAAAAATAATGGCCTTTGCTCCCGACATAAAAATGCGAACCAGTTTTGCCATTTCAATGTTCGAATAATCCTCCTTTTTTAAGGTGTCAAGGGCAATTTCCCTGTTCCGGGTCATAATCATCACCACTTTATCTTTCAGGTCAAGACCATCAAAATCATCGTATCCGGTTCCTTTTTCGTGATATCCATAACCAGCAAATACTATTTTAGCAATTAAGGTATCGTTTTTCACCGACCCTGGAAATGTAAAAATATCAGCGCTTTTAAACACCTCTTCACCGTCGTTATTTTTTAGTTTGATAAAGGTGTTTTCGGGCTCAGTTTTAATCGAAAGCATTTTTACCGGTTGAGTAAAATTTGCTACTCCAGGTTTCAACCCCATTTTCAAACTTTGCGATTTCAGATAATCTGCGGTAATTTCCAACCCCGGGATTTTTGTTCCAAAGTCGCGACCCTGCATATAATCGCTTGCAATAAACTCCAAATGTGCTTTCAGTTCATTTTCGGCAATTGATTTCAGTTCTTCTTTTTGTGCGAACCCGGTTGTAAAAACAAACAGAAAAAGAAGTGTGATGGTGATTTTTGATTGCATAATAGAATGATCTTCAGTTTTTATCTTCATTTTTGAGTCTGCTCCGAAAAGTCCTTTGACCCCCTAACCCCCAAAGGGGGGACTTCCTAATTCAATGATTTTCAGATGTTCCCCTTTGGGGTTAGGGGTCAAACAGATGAAAATTATTGAATTTCCGACTTTTCGGAGTAAG
>CAMTWS010000222.1:0-13795 GCA_947085485.1 uncultured Prolixibacteraceae bacterium | reverse complement strand
ATGGTTTCAATGGGCAGGTCGGCCCATTGTCCGGTAAAAAGTGTAACTGGTCGTGACATAATATTTTAGTTTAAAGTTTCTTGTTTAAAGTTTAAAGTAATTCCGCAGCAACGGATTTTATTTTACTGAGTCGGTGACTCAAAGTCACCAGCTCAAGGTTCTCCCCCGTCGGGGGAGTTAGAGGGGGCTTCCGAATTTCACCCATTTCATTTCATCATCGTACCCGGCTTTTACCACCGTGTCGATGAACTGCATTCCCCGGATTCCGTCGTCAACACCCGGGAAGTCGAGCATTTCGGCAGTTGGTTGTTCGCCGTTTGCTTTTGCACGGACCGTTAGCGAAAAGTTGCGGTAAATATTGGCAAAAGCTTCCAGATATCCTTCGGGATGGCCGCCTGGAACGCGCGTATTGTGCGCGGCAACAACGCTATCGAGACTGGTTCCAACCCTTAAAACCTGCATTGGTTGTCCGGGCCATTTAATAATTAAAGTATTGGGTTCATGCTGAAACCAATCTAAGCCGCCTTTGTCGCCGTATATACGGATACGGATTGCATTTTCTTCGCCCGCAGCAATTTGTGTTGCCATTAAAACCCCTTTTGCGCCATTGTCGAAACGGAGCAGGCAAGCGCCGTCATCGTCAAGTAATCGGTTCGGAACAAAAACGTTCAATTCGGCACACAATTCGGTTACTTTCAATCCTGTCATATATTCGGCCAAATGATGGGCGTGAGTGCCGATGTCGCCCATGCAGCCTGCCTTTCCCGAGCGTTTAGGATCGGTGCGCCACGATGCCTGCGGATTTCCGGTGTCTTCAAGTTTCGATGAAAGCCAGCCTTGCGGATACTCTACAAAAATTTTACGGATTTTTCCAAGTTTCCCGTCGGCAATCATTTTTTTGGCATGTTTTACTGCCGGGTAGCCCGAATAAGTATGCGTTAAGGCAAATGTTAAACCTGTTTCAGCGATTTTTTCTTTCAGTTTTAAAGCTTCTTCCAGCGTGAAAGTCATGGGTTTGTCAAGCACAACATGAAAGCCATTTTCCAGCGCCATTATTGCCGGGTCGAAATGCACAAAGTTGGGAGTGACGATCGATACAAAATCCATCCGTTCACCTTCGGGGAGCAATGCTTCTTTTTCAAACATTTCCTGGTAGGTTTCATACACCCGGTTTTCAGGAAGGTAATAGAGTTTTCCCGATGATTTCGAGATTTCTGGATTTACACTGAAACAGCCGCAAACCAGTTCAATCTGGTTATCCATTAATGCAGCAAGGCGGTGAACGGCCCCAATGAATGCGTCGGTACCGCCGCCAACCATTCCCATTCGAAGTTTTCTATTCATCATATTATATCGTTTTAGTTGATTTAGAAATTTATGCCGATAAAATTAGCAACTCTTTTGAAAGGAAGCAAAAGAGTTTCTTCTTTAAATGCCATATTCTTCGAAAATACAAAAGAACATTTGCTGTAATGATAATTATTTCCCCAACAATTCACTAAATTAGCCCCACAAAAAAAGATTTAATAATTTAAACCAATAAAACCATGGAAAGAAGAAATTTTCTTAAAAGCGCCGCTTTCAGCGGAGTAGCATTAACCGGAATGACCGGAATGATGATCGCAAACGCATCAGAAACAGGAGCGTCTAATTCTGCAAAATTTAAACTGAAGTATGCCCCCGGACTGGGTACTTTTAAAGAAAATGCCGGCAACGATCCCATTGACAATATAAAATTTATTGCCGATCAGGGTTTTCGTGCCATTTTCGATAACGGGCTGATGGGCAAATCGCCGGAGTTGCAGGAAAAAATTGCCAACGAACTGGCCCGGCTTGGAATGGATCTGGGGCCTTTTGTGTTATATGCCGATTTTAGTGTTCGGTCGTTCGTACTTCAGGATAATGAAATTAAGGAAATGCTGAAGAAAAAAATGGCTGAAGGCATTGAAGTGCATAAACGTACCGGTGTTAAATACGCACTGGTTGTGCCGGGCCGTTACGACGATAAACTGCACTGGGATTACCAGACTGCCAATGTAATCAAGAATTTACGGATGTGTTGCGATATATTTGGCGATTCGGGATTGAAAATGGTTATTGAACCGCTAAACGCCCATACCGACCACCCAGGTTTATTCCTTACCGGAATGCCGCAGTCGAACATGATTTGTGTGGCGGTTAACCACCCTGCATGTAAAATTGTGAACGACATATACCATCAGCAAATTACCGAGGGGAACATAATACCAAACATTGATATGTGCTGGGATAATATCGGCGCTTTTCATATTGGCGACAATCCCGGCCGAAAAGAACCTACCACAGGTGAAATCAACTACAAAAATATTTTCAAGCATATTTACAATAAAGGTTACGATGGCGTTTTATGCTGCGAGCATGGCAACAGTAAACCGGGCAAGGAAGGCGAATTGTCGTGGATTCAGGCGTACCGTGAAGTTGATTCGTTTAAGGTATAAAAACCGAAATGGCGGAAGACCTGATTATTTATACACCCATGTATGTCACCTTTTTTTGGGCTGTTGTTTTGCTCATTTCGAAGCGCGAGCACAACCGGGCCAAATATTTTTTAGGGGTTTTTATGTTTGTTGCCTTTTTGCTTTACCTGTCGCACGCCATTTTTTTTCAAAGAATTATATCAGCTTACCTTATTTTTGATCCGATAAATAGTTTTGCTTCACTTTCTGTTTATCCGCTATACTATTGGTACATCAAGCTGCTTTCTGTTGAAACCGGTTACCACTGGCACAACCTCCGTTTACTTGCGCCTGCAATTGTAGTTTCGCTGACTTCGTTAATTTTATATCAGTTAATGAGTGAAAATGAGAGAATGGATTATATTCTGGGATTTTTATTAAAAAGTAAAACCGATTTTTCATATTCAACTTTAATGCAGCTTCAGAAGTATAATTTCTTTATCAGCAGGATTGTTTTTGCAATTCAGGTTATCTTTTTTCTTGTTTATGGTCATAAGTTGGTGCGGGGTTATAACAAGCAAATAGTTAACTTTTACTCCAACCTCGAATCGAGATCGATTTTATGGGTGAATGTTATTTTGTACTCGCTGGTTATCACATCTGTTATGAGTATTGTTTTTAATGTTATCGGGCGCAGTTTTTTTATGGGTTCAAAAACCTTGCTCATCTTTCCGTCCATTATTTTTAGCATCCTTTTATTTGTTATCGGTTTGCAGGGTTATATGCAAAATCACACAGTGGTTGATTTGGAAACCGACGACCAGAAAGACAAAGATATTGTCCCCAAAAACTATAATACTAACAGATTGAATGAGAAATTGCTTGATCTTTTTGTTAATGAAGCTATCTATAAACATCCGGATTTAAAGATTACCCATATTTCAGAAAAGCTTCATACCAACCGTACTTATATTTCAAAACATATAAACACCGAGTTTTCGTGCACATTTAACGACTTCGTTAACCGGTACAGAATTGAAGAGGCCAAAAGGCTTTTAACCGAAAAATCATCAAAAAATTATTCATTAAATTACATTTCCGAAAAATCGGGATTTGGTTCAATGGGCAGTTTCATGCGTGTTTTCAGGGAAATTGAAGGAATTACCCCCGGGCAATTCAGGGACAGAACTACATAGAATATATAGAGAAATCCGGTTTATATAAAAAGAAAAAGGGAAGTGTTTGCCTCCCTTTTAAAAAGGTTGCCTTTTTTTGGCAAATTATACCGAGGGCCGGAAAAAGGGTATTTTAAAAACACTTTAAAAATCCCATTCCCGTATATTTTGAAATCGTCAGATTTTTGGTTTTAAACGTCCTGAAAACATTAAGAGGCAAAAGTTGTGTTTCTTTTGCTATTTAATACTACCAAATGGTAAAAACAATACACACATCGTAAAAATTACGAATACATTTTGGGGAATTTGTTGTTTTTGGCAAAAGCCGGAATTTGGAATTATGAATTTTTGGTTAGTTAACCTTACTCTTTTGTTGAAATTATAATGGTTAAATCCATCGGGTATTTTCCTGAATCTTTTCCGTAAACCGACAATCCACCGCGGTTTGATGTTGATTCATCAACAAGCAACCGGATGATAACTTTTCCGGTTTCCATCGCTGTTTTTTTGGAATTTTCATCTAATTCAACTTTCACCAGATAGCCATACGAACCGGCTTCGTCGAGCAACCATTCTTTGGTACGGTCGGGGCTTCCCCATTCCCATCCGGGTTCCTGGTTCATCCACGAGAGCAGGCCATTATGGTCGGCGGGGTCATCGGGCAGTTCCACCTGGTCGATTTTCTGGTTGTTTGCTATAATTGTAACCAGCGAAGCGTGCCGTTTTTCATCGGTTTGCGGGTAGCTGTTTTTGCCATAACCCGGAATTGTGCCTTTTTCAGAAACTACAGTCATTCCAATTCCTTCGGCCTCGCCATCTTCGAGGTATTTTTCCTGGGGATAGCGGGCTGCCAGTTCGGCCCTGAATTCAATTTTTTCGATTTTATCAGGATTAAGGCTGTCAGGGAGGTCGAATTCGTATTCAAAATAGCCTGAACCCATTCCCCACACTTTTTTACCGTTTTGCGCTGCATGGTGTTTCACGCTCCAGTCGGCTTCTGCAAACGCCAATGGAGATTGGGTAATGATAATATTTTTTGTGCCTGGTTTTCCTGAAACTTTAAAAGGAACAAAATTATAATGCAATACTTTACCACTGGCATCTTCAAGAGTTGTAGCCAAAACCATGACCATGTTTTGATTTGGAACCTGAATGTCAACCGGAGTGAGCGGTGTAAAAGCAAACGGTTCGGCAGTAACTTTAATTTCTCCTGAGGTTTGTTCCACTTTTTCGCCCAAAGCATCCCAGCCATAAACAGCGTATTTCAGCTTCATATTTTCGGGAATTTTACTGGTTACAGCACTGATTCCAACGGGAATTTGTATTGTTGAACCCCCTTCATAGTTTTTATAAAAATCATCACCTGCAACAATGTACAAATCGGTGTGAAAATCATTCATTTTCATTCCCGGTAAAATTTCATCGAGCCCAAACATCTTCTTCGAGCGGTCGAAACGGTAATAGCCATTCCATTCGTTAATCACATCGTGGAATTCGGTAAACAGGAACCCTGCAATTTTTAGCCGTTTGCGGAATTCGTTCATCATAATATGGTACTCCCAGGTAATGTCGATATCGCCGGTGCTGCCCGCGTAGCCCCACACTGCGCCACATTCGGAGTTGAACATGGGTTCGTTGCCTTGCTTATTTCCGCCAATGTAATTGTGGGTTGATCCGGGATAAGTATTCTTTACAATTTCATCGAGAAATCCGGCCCAGTGGCGGGCGGGCAGGTAGGCGTGCCACGTGTTGATGTCGGTAACCACATGATCCCAGTTGCATGGCGAGTTGTCTTCCACCAGCCGGGTGGGGTCGAAGGCTTTGGCTTTGTGGTACCAGCCACGCACCCATTCCTGAGTTTCGGGGGTGTAACTCTGTTTGCCGGTAACCGGATCTTTACTAAACAGGCCCCAGGTTTCGTTAAACAATACCCAAGAGAAAATGGAAGGGTGGTTGTAGTCACGCTCCATCTCTTTTTCGGCAATGTATTCCCAGTTGGCGCGTGCAATGCTGTCGGGTTCGCCCCAGAAATTGGGAATGTCTTCCTGAATCAGCAATCCCAGTTTATCGGCCCAGTAAAGTTTGCGAGGCATTTCTGCTTTTATATGAATTCGCAGCCCGTTCAACCCTAAATCTTTTGCGCGTTGTATTTCCTCTTTCATAAACTGGTCTGATGGAAATGTGTAAAAACCTTCGGGGTGGTAACTTTGGTCGAGTGCGAGTTTAAGGTAAATTGGTTCGTTGTTGAGCGCCACATACTGGAATCCTTTTCCGGGAATTTCAACTGCTGAAATCTTTCGCATTCCGAAATAAGTTGAAACATTGTCGGTAAAATCTTCGCCCTTTAACGAAGCTGAAACCTCGTAAAGGAATGGGTTTTCGAGGTTCCATAATTTCATTTCAGCAACAGGGATTGTAAAAGTTGCCGTTTTGCTGCCAGCGCCAATTTCTCCTTTAAAATTTAGCGGGTTGTTTTTCCCGGTGATGCTGAATTCAACTGCTGAAGCAGCATTTTCTGCAAGATTTACTTCGGCAGTAACCAACTGGTTATCGATATCGGGTGTAAACCTGATGTTTCTGATGTAATTTTCAGGCCGGGCTTCGAGGTAAACGGTTTGCCAGATCCCCTTTGCATTTCCGTAATATTGTTTCCCCGACGGGCGGTTTTGCAACTCTTCGTCTTCAACGCGCACAACGAGTTTATTTTCACCTGCTTTTAAAAATTCAGAAATATTGAAGCTGAACGGAACATAACCACCGGAATGGCTGCCAACTTCTTTATCGTTGAGCCAAACTGTGGTATTAAAATCGCTGGCACAGAAAATCAGCCAGGTATTTTTTTCTTTCCACTGTTTTGGGTTTTCTATTGTAAAAGTGCGCGAGTACCAGCCCACATTCACTTTTGGCAGTTTTATTTCGCTCATCGGACTGGCCCACGAAAAAGGGACCAGAATTTTTTGGGCGAAAGTTCCGGGTTGGCTTTGCCAGTTTTCGGCTAAACCCACGTTGGTTGAATCGGCTTTAAACTGCCAGTAACCGTTGAGGTTTTGCCAAACGGGCCTTTCGAAATTGGGTTGCGGGTGCTCGGCCAAAGGAATTCCTATTTGATTTTTTTTACAGGAGAAAAGGGCGAAAATCAGAATCAGGAAAAGAGAAAAATGAGTTTTCATAATATGTTAGTTGAATTTCTACTAAACAAAAGTAGCCAATTTTTTGGTTCTGCAATTGGCGGAAATGAACAAAATCGGGCTATTAAAGACAGTGGTTTTTGGTGAGTAGTGGTGATTAATGCAATTATATTGGTCCCGGCATCGAAAGCCGATATTGTGCCCGATAAACTGTCTTCGAAAACCAAGCAATTTTCAGGTTTGGTATGTCACAATTGCACTGTTTTCAGGTAAATTTCGGGGTTTGGTTTTCCGTTTGAACCCAGTGAATCATCAGTTACATTTCTTTTCTGAAAAAGGGATGTTGAATCTGTCGCAAAATATTTTCCAGGCTTTGTAATGGTAGGCAACATTTTCTACCAGGATCCCGTCCATGTCGAAAATTACAGCGATGCTCATTTGTTTGTGTTTTGTACAAAGGTAAAAATTGAAAGGGCATAAAAACAAAAACCGCTACTTTTCGGGTAGCGGCTTTTCGATGATGTATCTTTTTAATCTTTATCTATGTTTTTAAATTAATTCGAAGGTTGCAGTTTTAATTTCAACTCGTTGCACTTTGTACTGGCTTCCAGCGTTTCTGTAACTGGTTTGTACGAAATATAACTGGCAACCACTTTACATTCTCCCGGTTTAACATTGGTAAAAGTGAAATTACCATCAAAATCGGTGTAGGTTTTCAAATCGGTGCCTTCAATTTTTACTTCAACGCCCACGAGCGATTCGCCCGAGTTTGCATCTGAAATTGAACCTGCAAGTACAACGGTTGCAGCATTACCCGCACCTGATGTTGTTTTTGCTTCATTTTCTTTTGCGGTAACGGCTACTGTCAGCATCAGCGACAAAAAGCCAAAAAGTATTTTTTTCATGTTAATTGTTTTTAAATTTTTATGGAACTCTATAAATAAATTCCAATGTAAAAATACTTTGGTGCTGTTAAACCGCTGTTAAAGAAGTATTACAGTTTTGTTACATTTTTCAGGGTGGGTTAGTATTTCCGTTCGCTGGTTAATTTCCCCGCTTCATCGTACTTTTTCCACGTTCCGGTTTTCTGGCCATCGGTGTATTCCATGTCGTACAAAAGAGTTCCCTTGTCATCGTAAATCAACCATTGGCCGTGTTTTAACCCATCTTTGTAATTTGCCAACGACACTTTAACTTTATAGATATTATAAATTTCCCAGGTGCCGTTCATCAGGTTGTTTTTATACGAACGTATTTCGTTCAGTTGCCCGTTTTCGAAATAAATTTGTACAATCCCTTCTTTTTTCCCTTCCGAGATTTTGGCGGTCATTTTCACCATTCCGTTGTCGTAACGACTTGTGTATTCCCCTGTATAAAGCTGCCCATTCTGGTAGTAAATACCATCAACCTCTTTTATTTCCTGGGCATTTATACCTGTCAGAAACAGGGTAGTGATTCCAATGATCAATAATATTTTTTTCATTATTTTTTTGTTTAAAAATACTTGACTTTTTTTGTACACAATCGGGTTCAATGAATTTCGCGGAAAATTACCCCGGAATTGATTACCCATCCGAATTATTTATCGGTCATTGACAAACTAAATTCATGCCAGATTATGAAAAGACCCGGGGCTTTCGTCCAGGGCCTTTTACTTTTTTTGATAATCGAGGTGGTTATCAAACACTGCTTATTATTTAATCCAAACTTTTCAAAACGAAAAATTATTCATTGTGCTATCATTTTTATGGTATGCGCCTGATCGGCAACCATCAGTTTGCCCAGATATATGCCTTTTGGCATTCCGGATGCAACGAACCTGAACTGGTGTGTTCCCTTAAAAAGTTCTCCGTTATAAATTTCGCCAACCAGTTTTCCTGTCATATTAAAAATCACAACTCTTACGGGGGCATCTTTGGTTAATGTTAATTCAATATTGGTCGATCCGTTAAATGGATTTGGATAACTTGTTAAATTGAAATTATTTGCCGCAACTTGAATCGTTTTCGCAGATGTGGTTGTCCAGTAAGAAGCGTTAAACACCGGCGAGCCTGCCTGAGGCTGGAAGTTAGGATTTGTAAGGTTGAACGGGTCGGTAATTTTGGCATCGGCTCCGCTGGCAAGCACTTTATTACGTTTTGTTGTTTCGAGGAACCATGTTCCGAGTTGTGCTGCTGACATTGTTTTGTCGTCGGTTTTAAATTTTTCACCAAAAACATCGCCGATGAAAGTGTTTTTCACTGTCATTTCGTTGTTGCTGGCAGCAGTTTGCGTGCCCGAAGATTCGAAACGAAGACCGCGACCCCAACCGAGGAATAAGCTGTTATAAACCGAAATCCGGCTGTTGCGGCGAATGCGCATGGTTGAACCTTCTTTGTGGTTAACCGGCAAGGTGTTATAAGTAGCCAGGTCTTTGGCAGCGCCAAACCCGCTCAGGTTGCTGAAAATAGCTGTTGTTTTTGGCGAAGCTTCACTACCGTCTTTGTCGTTATCCGATTCAAAACCGTTTGCCGTATCGGTATCAACAATGGTTGGGTCTCTTAAAATAACCATGAACTGCACCATCCCGCTGTAACCGTTGTCGGTATCGAAATCGTCGTCTTCGGTGCGGTACGAGATAAGGTGTTTTGCATTCACGGTTCCACCGAACCATTCGAATCCGTCGTCGCCAGAATAGGAAACCTGTACATACTCGATGCGTGTTTTATTACCCACCGAGTTCAGGGTCAATCCGTTTACTTCACTACCGGTAGCTACTTCAAAACCGGGGAATTCAATACGCACATAAGCCAGCACGCCCGAGTTGTCTTCGGGATCGTTACCACCGTAAGGTGAACCGATTCCACCTTCGGAAATGCCCGAACCGCCAGCCAGGTTGTTAGGGGCGTTACCATTAATTACAACTCCAGCCCAGTCGCTTTGACCGCGGAACCCGGCACCCTGTGAAGAAGTGAAAACAATGGGCTGTGTGCTTGTACCCAAGGCCATGATTTTACCGCCCTTTTCAATTGAAAGGACGCTCTTGTTTGTACTGCGGATAATTGTCCCGGGTTGAATGGTAAGGGTAGCGCCTGCATCGACATATACCCAGCCGTTAAGCCTGATAACGCCGCTCCAGGTTTCGCTGGCAGTAATGTGCAACCCTTCGGAGCGGGTGAACTGGCCGTTACCTTTGGTGACTGTTGGTTCGGGGTAAATTTTGTTCACCGGCTCCCATTCGGCCCAGCCTGCAGTCCAGTCGTTGACGCCATCGAAGGCGCCAACATAACTCACTTTTTGTAAAAAACTGTCGTTGATAGATTGTGCCATTATATTGGCAGCAAACAACGAAATCGCAAAAATAAAGAGTAAAAACTTTTTCATAATACTTGTTTTTAAATTGATGTAAATGTTTGTTTTATCTGTTATTAATTTCATTTCTGTTTAAATTGTATATGTTACACTAAGCGAAAACTGGCGGTTGGGCACATATTTGCGGGTAAACACCTCGATATTTTCTTCTTTTCCGTGATACTGGGCAAATTTTACCGGTTGTTTTAAAATGTCGTTCACACCGGCTTTCAGCATCAGGTGTCCGCCAAACCGTTTCTGTATGGTCAGGTCTATGGCGTTTCGCGGAAGTTCCCAGGCATGAGGGTTGGTTGGGGTGCCAACATAAGCAATCCGTTTGCCTATAATGTTGTAATTCAGGTTTACATCCCAGCCTTTTTCTGCATTGTTATAAAACAGGCCGAGGTTTACAATATATGGCGACTGGCCTGACATAACACGAACCGTGTCGCGGGTGAACGCCTGTTTCGAAGTGTTAATCTGGCTTTTAATAAGCGAAGTATTAAAAACTACGGTGAAATCTTTAAAGAAATGTGCAAAACCAGAGGCATTTTCGAGGGCGTCGAAGCGTTTGCGCACATCGATTTCCACTCCCGCGCTGTAGGCTTCTTCGGTATTAAAAGGTACGTAGTCGTAAGTACTTCCCGAGGGAACAAGGAATGTTTCGATGGGGTTGGTAAACGATTTGTAAAAACCAGCCAGCGAAATGATTTCGCCCTGGCGCGGATAAAATTCGTAACGCAAATCGTAATTCTGAATGTAAGCTGCCTGTAAATCGGGGTTTCCGTAAACAATGGCAAAAAGTTCGAAATCCTGGTAGTCGAATGGCGCCATTTCCCTGAACTCGGGGCGGTTTATGGTTTTACCGTACGAAAGGCGAACAAGGTTTTTTTCGTTTACATTGTAAGTGAGGTTAACCGATGGGAAAAAATCGGTTGTATCGCGCACGATTGGTTTGATTTCTCCTCCTTCTTCAACTGCATCGTAAAAGTTGTCTATTTCGCGGCGCCAGTTTTCGACCCTGACACCCCCATACAGTTTTATTTTTTGCGTAACAGGGATGTTTAACCCAACATAACCGGCCTGCAAATTATCAGTTGCATCGTAGCTGTCTTTGGCGCGGGTGTTATCGCGGTACGAGAGCCCATGCTGGTTGTAAGGCACGGTACGGTCGAAAAAGAAATTTTCAGCTTTAAAAATTTCAACAGACGGGTTAAAAAAGATGTCAGGCGGGTTTTTCACAGCTACAACACCAATAAGGCGCGAATCGAGCGAGCGGTTTTTTAACTCGTAAAAACCACCGGCTTTTAACTGCCAGGGATTGTTTGAGCTGAAAAGATTAAAATCGTGCGTAAAATCGAATTTGGCGTCGTAAATGTTTTCTTTCATATCAATCCAAAGCCGCCCTGCCAAATAAGGGTTGGGTACATTTTGGATACGCAGGTAGTATTCCTGGTTTCGGACGCTGTTTTCATCCAAAACCTGTACGTAGGTAAGCCGGCGGTTATCGGGCTGGTTTTTATTGGTAAGCCCGTACCCCAGCATCCAGTTTACGCGGGTTTTATTCTGGTTAAAACTTTGTTCGCCGGCAAGCTGGCCCGAATAAACGGTGCGGCTTTCGTAACGTAAATCGAACATCCGCAGGGTTTCAACATTGTAATAGTTTACGCCGTCGCGCTGCGAGGTAGTTTGTGTTCCAATCTGGTTAAAAAAGTTTCGGAATTCGAGTTTCTGGTTTTTACCATAAATAAAATTCCAATTGAAAATAACGCCGGTTTTATTTTCCTTTTTCCCCTGCTTGTCGGTAAAATCGAAGTCTTTCACCATTTCGCCAATCAGCTCATCATACCCCTGGTATTCGGCTCTTAAATTTTCGGTGAAAGTGTTGGTAGTACTGTAGTTGAAAGACGTAATATTTCCGATGGAAATTTTTCCAAGAACAAAACGGTGCTGGAAAGTGGTGGAGAAACTCTGGTCCAAAAAAGGTGTTTTGGCGGTAGTTTCCCAGTTGTTGGGGAAAAGCAGCGAAATGCGGTTTATCTCGTCGGTTTTCGCGAGGTAGGTTTCTGCATTGGGCCAAACATAAAGATTGGCAAAATCCTGAGGATTAGGCACTCCTTCGGGAATGGCCCGGGAGCCGTTGTCGTATCCCAGCCAGTCGGTTTTGCTGCCGGGGTGCGATAATACTTTGCTGTTAAACGTTGAATTTTGGATGAATTTGTTTCCGTAAGTAAAGCTTAACGAATTTTGATTGGCCGCGTTTTTGGTTTTCACTTCGATGGCAGCACCGGCAAAATCGGCTGACAATTCGGGTGCGGGGCTTTTGTAAATTAATATGTTGTCAATCATTCCGCTGGGAATGGCATCGAACGAAAAGGCGCGTTTGTCGGGTTCGAAACTGGGCGCGGTGGCATTGTTCAGCATCACCGAATTGTAACGCTCAACCAAACCGCGCACTATTACAAAACGTCCGTCGGTAATGGTAATTCCCGGTACACGCCGAATAACTTCGGCTGCGTCTTTGTCCTGGCTTTTCGAAATTTGCTGGGCGCTGATACCGCTTACAATCAGGTTTTGTGATTTCAGGCTCGAAATCATCGACATATCGGTATCAGAGCGCCGTTTTGCAACCACCTTTACTTCGCCAACATCGAGCGTGGCCGGTTCGAGTTTTACATTTAAAACAGTTTCTTCGCCGGATTTAATATCCACGCGGAATATCTGCGACTGGTACGAAATGAATGAAACAACAAGGTTGTACTTTCCGGGTGTAATATTGGGCAGGGTGTAGTTTCCGTCGAAATCGGTGATGGTCCCTGTGGTGGTTCCCTGTATCAGAATGGTTGTCCCAACAAGCGATTCACCGGTTTTCGAATCATTAATTGTGCCTTTTAAAGTCCCTTTTTGGGCAAAGCTGTACATTGTAATTAGCAGTAATAATGCTGTGATAAATAATTTATTCATGTGAGACAAACATTTGCAGTGTTTAATTTTCTCAATATTTGAAGGCAAATGAACAATCAATTTGTTGCAGCATGATTAATAATAGTTTAAGGACATATTACATTTGAGTAATAAAAATGCAATAACCCCTGAAACGATTGATGTTGCTGAATTACAGAGATTGACGGTGTGGACGGATGAGTGAAAAGGTAATGTTGAGGTGATATTAATTTAAGAAACAGGACAGCTTGGTTAAACACCTTTAATAAAACCTTAAACTTTTTAACCTTTGATTGTGCTTTTTATAATTAATCGGATTACTTTTAAACCACAAAAAAATCAACCTTGAAAACCAGGCAATAAATGAGATTTTCAGACCAATTTTTTATGAAGTCCCTGATAATATTAACAGTATAAATTTGAAAAGGAATAAATGAGAAACTTCAAAGAAAAAGCCGATCTGATTTGGAAAGTAGCCGATCTGCTTAGGGGAGACTACAAACAATCGGATTATGGAAAAGTTATACTTCCAATGACTGTATTACGACGTCTGGACTGTGTTCTTGAACCAAAAAAGCAAAAGATTTTGGATTACCTGCCCAAAGTTGAAACGTTAAAAGAAAGCGCCAAAGATATTGCACTCAATAAAATTGCCGGTTACAATTTTCACAACCGAAGTCAATATAATTTCACCAAACTCATTGCTGATCCTGAAAATGTAGCAGTAAACCTGAGAAATTTCATCAACGGATTTTCAACAAGTGCAAGGGAAATAATAGAATAT
>CAMTWS010000221.1:0-26289 GCA_947085485.1 uncultured Prolixibacteraceae bacterium | reverse complement strand
TTTTGTCAATTCTTTGCGATTGAGTAAAAGTTTGCGGTCGCGGCGCGCTTCGTGGTTGTTGCAGGTACCCAAATCGTATTCCGAAATGTGCATGTTTTTTACATACAATTCGCCACCAAAAAACTGGCAATACGATTCGGTCAGATTTACCTTTCCGCCCCTGATCGATTTAATTTCGGTTCCGGCTAATTTAATGCCCGCGATCCACTTTTCGATTAGCTCGTACTCGAAAGTTACCTTCCGGTTTTTTATGCGGATATCTGATGTTTGATGTGTCATAGATCAAGTGGCATTAATAACCGGGCAAGCGCAAAACTCAGTAAACCAAATATAATCCAGTTGGCAGCAATAATCTGAAGAATTGTTTTGTCGCGTTTTTCTTTGGGAAACGCAAGTAATCTTCTACCCCCCATCAGAAAAATATAGAAACCGTAAATTCCGAATATATCAAGAAAGTAAAAAAACGGAAACAGTCCCGTTCCAATAGAAATCAGCAAAAACGGTACTAACGAATAGGCAACTAATTTCTGTAGAGCCTCAATTTTTTCTTCAAAACCTAAATATTTAATAATTTCGTTAGTGCCATAAACGCCAACAAAATACAATGCGGCAAACAACAAAATCTCGCGAATTACCCAAAGTGCAGCCACCCAAATCCGAAAATAGTCACTTCTGAAAAATTCGCCGAAAAACACAGCCGTGCAAACAACGGCAAGAAGCGGCAACAAAAGATTTTTAAATAATTCATCCTGGCTTTCGCGGGTATCGATGTGCGATTTCCAGAATGCCCGGGGATTTAAAATCAACCCCTGTACCAGTGCGTAAATTTTAGAATATAATTCTTTCAGCTTTTCCATAACAGGGCGTAAAAATACATTTTATTGTCAATTCAAAAATAATATGGTTACGAATAGTTTACAACAGTAAAAATATGAGATAATATTTATTACAATGAAAATTTAACTTGCATCTTAAATTTTGTGAATCCTTTGTGTCCTGGAGACTTGGTGGCAATAAGAATTTTCGCCACAAAAACGCAAAAACACAAAATTTCACTAAGTTGTAGTCCTTTATGAACTATTTATGCCAAATATTGTATTATTCTCACAACCCGAAAAATGACTAAGATGACAAAAATAAATACTGAAATTCAATACAAAAAAACAATTGAGCGAATTGAAAAATTGCTTCTGAAAGTTGATAATCAAACATCTGAAAACGATAAAGACTTTATAGAACTCGATTTACTTTCAGATTTGGTTGCTGAATACGAAGAAAAATATTTCCCGGTTGAAAAACCCTCATTACGTTAATTTATTTTAGGCTAATTTTTGCGTTCTTCCTTTCGGTTAGCAGGTTTTGAAGCGCAAACATTTCATCGCGCAGACGGGCGGCTTCAATAAAATCGAGTTCTTTGGCAGCAGCTTTCATCTGTTTCTTTGTTTTTTCGATGGTTTTCTCCAACCCTTCAACACTCATATATTGAATAACCGGATCGGCTGCAACATCGGGGATTATTGTTCCGCCCAGATATTCAGATTGCTTGTCGCTCCGGTATTGGTAACCGATAATTTCGCGGGTTGGTTTAATGATTTGAGTAGGTGTAATATTGTTTTCGACGTTGTATTTCAACTGTTTTTCGCGGCGATAGTTAGTCGAGTCAATGGTTTTTTGCATCGAGTTGGTAATTTTATCGGCATACATAATTACAGTACCGTTGAGGTGCCGGGCAGCGCGCCCCGCTGTTTGTGTCAGCGACCGTTCCGAACGCAAAAAACCTTCTTTGTCGGCATCTAAAATAGCCACCAGCGAAACTTCGGGCAAATCCAACCCCTCGCGCAAAAGATTTATTCCAACCAAAACGTCAAACAAACCTTTCCGTAACTGTTCCATAATCTCAACACGTTCCATGGTATCTACGTCAGAATGTATATAACGGGCCTTTATACCCATGTTGGCAAGATATTTCGATAATTCTTCGGCCATACGTTTGGTTAAAGTAGTTACCAAAACGCGATCGTTTTTTTCGACCCTGAGGTTGATTTCGTGCATCAAATCGTCGATTTGGTTTGAACTTGGGCGTAGATCAATTTGCGGATCCAATAACCCCGTTGGCCTGATAATCTGCTCAACCACAACTCCTTCGCACCGTCCGAGTTCGTAATCGGCAGGAGTGGCGCTAACATAAACAATCTGGTTGGTAACATTTTCGAACTCCTCGAATTTTAACGGACGGTTATCGATTGCAGCGGGCAACCTGAACCCATATTCAACGAGGTTCATTTTCCGCGAATTATCGCCCCCATACATGGCCCTGATTTGCGAAATGGTAACATGGCTTTCGTCGATAACACATAAAAAATCATCCGGAAAATAATCGAGCAGGCAGAACGGGCGTGTTCCGGGTAGCCGGCCGTCGAAATAACGCGAGTAGTTTTCAATACCCGGACAGTAACCCAATTCGCGTATCATTTCCAGGTCGTATTCAGTTCGCTCCAAAATACGTTTGGCTTCCAGCGGTTTCCCGATTTCCTTAAAGTATTCAACCTGCTTTACCAAATCGTCCTGAATATTCCTGATGGCAGCATTCATGCGTTCTTTGGTGGTTACAAAAATATTTGCCGGATAAATAACTGCCTCGTCCATTGCCCGCAGTTTATGCCCCGAAACTGGATCGAATGCCTGAATTTCTTCAATTTCGTCGCCAAAAAATACGATTCTTACAGCTTCATCAGCATAAGCCGGATAAATATCTACCGTATCGCCTTTTACCCTGAAATTTCCGCGCTGAAAATCGACTTCGCTTCTCGAATACAGTGCATCGACCAGTTTCCGGAGCATGGCATTTCGCGAAACTTTTTCACCCACTTTCATGCTTGTAACATTGGCATGAAAATCCTCAGGATTTCCTATTCCGTACAAACACGAAACCGAAGAAACCACAACCACGTCGCGCCTTCCGGAAAGTAATGCAGATGTGGCGCTTAACCGTAGTTTTTCAATGTCTTTATTTATCGAAAGGTCTTTTTCGATATAGGTATTGGTGGAGGGCAAATAGGCTTCGGGTTGATAATAATCATAATACGAAACAAAATATTCAACCGCATTTTCAGGGAAAAACTGTTTGAACTCGCCGTATAACTGGGCAGCCAGCGTTTTATTATGGCTTAAAACCAAAGTGGGCAATTCAACCTTTTCAATAACGTTGGCCATGGTAAAGGTTTTGCCCGAGCCGGTAACGCCGAGCAGGGTTTGAAACCGATCGCCGCGTTCAATTCCTTCAACCAACTGTTTTATGGCTTCGGGCTGGTCGCCGGTTGGACTATAATCCGAAACAATTTTAAATTTCATACGGATGAAAATCTTTAAATTGCCCTATTTTAATTAGAATTCTCTAATAACCAATAATTCAATACTTTTTATCGATCTTTTTGCAATTTTACGATCAATAATTTTATATTTGTTGTTCATTATTTCGGACGCTAAATTAGTTTTTTAAAATAAGGATTGTAAAAGGGGATTTGAAATACTTTTCAAACGAAAAATATTGTTTATCGTATGACTGCATTAGATTATGTCGTCTTCGTTTTATTTATTTCAACATTAAAAAAAAGAAAATGATAAAATACGCTCTTTGTGTTATAGCTTTATTTTTGTTTGTTAATATTACTAACGCCCAGGAAGCTATTCCGGTAACGAATAATACTGTTGAACCGAAAGGACTTTATCTTGGGGGCATAATTTCAACCAACGGCTGGGGAGGCGAGTTAAAATACGTTTTCAACAAACGGTTAGCCGTTCGATCGGGGCATGAAACTTTAAACCTATCTCAAAATATCAATTACAATCAGGACGATATCGACTTTGAAACCAGTTTCGATTATAAAACCGGTTCAATTTTTCTATTGGGCGATTTTAATTACACACGCAATCTTTATATTTCGGGTGGCGTTATGTTCAACTCTTTCAATCCGGTAATTAAAGGGGAAGCCGTGAGCGACATGCAGTACGGCGATATTACCATTCCGGCTTCGATGGTGGGAGCTTTTACAATTACAATTACACCCGAACTGAAAATCTCGCCGTACGGAGCATTGGGTGTCCGCAGTTTTTTAGGTAAAAAGAAAAGGGCGATTTGGACAACTGAAGTCGGTGGTTTTTACATGGGGGCCCCGCAGGTGGATATTAAAGCCAGTGGGCTGATTGCGCCAACTGCCGATCCTGCATTGGGTCAAAAAGAAAAACTTGAATACCAAATAGAACAATACAAATTTTACCCGGTATTAAAAATGGGCTTTGCAATAAAACTTTTTTAAAATTCATAAACTAAATAATTACTGCAATGAAAAACATATTAAATACCAGCCTGCCCCTTTCATTCGTTTTTATGATTGCTGTTTTGTTTCCGGCATGCGAGGACTATTTTGTCAATCCTTTAAAAGATAAAGATACAGGCGAAGACATCAATCTGCTGATTGTGGATTTTAATTTTTTTAAAACACGGATGAGCTTCAACTTTACCGATGCCAAATCGGGCGAACTGATTAAAGCGGAGGCTGTTATAAAGTTCACCGGTAAAAACGCAAACGATATAGTAACCTATTCTGGCGGTAAAAACCGGGAATACCTCACAACAGTTGGGCAACTGGAACTAACTACCGATCCAAACATCTCTGTTTCGGCCAGCACGCCTTTCGAATTTTCAGTTAACGTAGAAATTAAAGGATACAATACGCTTAACAGAACCATCATTTTTCAGAGTGAAGGGATAAAAACAATCAAACTCGAACTTTCGAAAGTAGCCGATCAAAATAAAACAGAACTGACGGGTGAGATTGATTCTCAAAGCGATACCATATTTCATTTTATTGCTCCTGTCAAAGGGGTTAAATCGGCGGCAGTTAGTGAAACACCTTACAAAATCGGCTATACTATAACCATGTCGAACTTGTTGAAAATTACCGACAGCTCGAATAAACTCATTTTTAATAATAAAGAGGAAGTTTTGAATGCTCATAAAAACGACCCCCTTAATTTTATTAAAGTAACTATTTCGTCGTTTACAGGTTATCAACCCGGGATTGAAGTTGTGACTATCGATGGAAAAACAAGAAATGCCCTGTTTCATAAACTCGAAACCGGAAATCTTACCAGCTTAATAATAGCAGGAAAGAATGTGGGTAGCTTAAATGGCGGGATAATTACTTCCGACTGCACCAATCCCGGCGATTTTTTACCTAAAACACTGACGTTTGTGAACTTTGAAAATAGCAGTTGGAAAATGGTGGGGACAAACATCGCCCATAAAACGCTGAATTTCAGCTACACGTTGGCAACTGTTTCGAAAGAGGAATTATGCTTAAAAGGAAGCAGCATCACTTTTAAATCGAAAGCAATTTCAAGTTTCGCCATTGTCGCCGATGTTTTCGATATGGAAAACAAGTTGATAACTTCAATGAGTTTTAAAGGAAAATTTCCGGAAACATTTGTTGTTGAAAATGTGCCTTCGAAAGCAGTAAAACTTGTTTTCAGAGATAACACCCCATCATTTAAACCCATTCAGCCTTTGCAAATCAGTAATTTTTGCAGCGGAAACTACGAAGTTTTAGTTGAACCGTCTGTGGGTTACACACAATATCAGGTGGTTTTAAAAGTATTGTGCAGAGACAATAAAGAAGTTGCAATCGCGCCTACTTACAACGCTGGAATAAAAATTAAAAATTCCGGTAACCCCTGGCAGGGAATAAATATGAAAGGCGGTGTAGTTGATGTTTTGGGAAAACCCAACGAAGATTATGAACTAAGGTTGTTATGGAATTCGGAATGGGAATATTCCGCCTTTTCAACAAAATTCGATACAAACGGGAACTACATGGGAATACCTGAAAAAGATGCAAAAACTATATCGAAGAGATTGCCCGATGGCAGAATCAGAATTAGTGTTGAGAAGATTTTTGACCAGAATATTTGCCGTGATATGGGTTGGTAAAAACAACCCATATTTACAGTTTTAGCATGAAATATACCGGGAAATGATCGCTTGCCCCACCATAATAATTGGGCCCGCCGTAGGTACGGTTGGGCGATATTTTGCCATCCTTTTCATATTCCATCCATTTTTCGCGAAAAACAAAACCTTGTTTTTCAACGCACTGAAAACCTTTATTGTCCAACAAACCGGACGACACAACAATATTATCGAGCATATTCCAGTTTCCGCGATAATTGTACGATCCTTTTTTATTCCTGTGATCAGGGTACATCAGGTTCACCAACGCGGCATTTTTGACTTCAGGGCTTTTTGCCCCCAAAACTTCGCTGAGGCTTTTATTTGACGGTTCATCGTTCATATCGCCTATTACCAAAATATTTGCCTTTGGATTTGCAGTTTGAACCGAATCGATCTTACTTTTCAATAGCCGGGCAACTGCCATCCTTTTTGGTTCGGTTTGTTCCAACCCGCCAATTCTCGATGGCCAGTGGTTGACAAAAATGTGAAATTCCTCGCGATTGTTTGTTTTGCCTTTTACATACAAGATATCGCGGGTGGTGAATGCAGGATCGTCAGCAAAAGCAACATGTAATGGTGTGCTTTTTATCACTTTAAACTCATCGGGACGATATAGCAATGCACAATCAATCCCCCTGAAATCGGGGCTTTCGTAATGTTCAATTTTATATTTTCCACCCGATAACCGGCTGTTAACAACCAAGTCATCAAGTACTTTTCTGTTCTCTGTTTCGCATAAGCCAATAATTTCAGGCAACTCGTTTTTATTGACCGAACTCAGTACTTTCGAAATGTCTTCCAGTTTTTTCACATATCGTTCCTCTGTCCATTTGTTTGCACCTTCAGGGGTGAATTCGCCGTCGTTTGAGCCCGAATTATTTTCTGTATCGAACAAATTCTCAACATTATAAAAAACTACAGTAATGTTGCGTTTCTTATTGTATGATACTGCCGAGCAAGAAACCAGAAAAGCAAAAGTAACTGCAAAAAATACCAAATTCAATTGTTTCATAAAGACTAATGTTTTAACCAAATTCAAATTTCCTGTCCAATGGTAACATCATAATAACCGGTTACAAGAGTTGCCATCATTCCAGCCGCTTTTGCCGCCTGAATTCCTAAATGGGCATCTTCAAAAACTTCACATACTGAAGGTTCGACACCCATCAGTTCAGCACATTTTAAAAACGTATCGGGAAAAGGTTTTGGGTGGATAACATCCTCGCTCGAAACCAGAATTTCAAAATATTTACCGAGGCCCAAAATATACATGGTTTTCCAGGCCAGCCGTTTGTATCCTCCGGTACCCACTGCCATTGGTAATATCCCGTGGTATTTTTTAGCCAGTTCCACAACCGGAATTATCGGTTTCATTTTGTGCATTATCTTTTCGTATTCGCGCTCTTTGAAATGCCCCACTTCCTCGGCATTCATTTTAGTCCCAAACCAATCATTTAGTTTTTCAATGGTCCCAACGGCAGGTATTCCTGCCAGTTTAGCAAAAAGTTCGGGCGTAAAATTGATGCCGTAATCCACCAGGATATTTTTATAGGCTAAAAAGTGTACCGGCATTGTATCGGCCAATGTGCCATCCAAATCGAATATTAATGCTTTTGCTTTGGGATTAAGTTTTAATTCTCTCACTATTTCTGCTCTTTAAATTTTGTGACCGGTCAAAATTAACTTTTTTATTCCCCCTCAAAAATTTTATTTCAACAACCGCGAAAAAATGCCAACTTTGTTCACATTAAAGATTTAGCAAATGAACGATACATTTTTATACACTTTGCCGCAATGGTTTATTTTTGCCGCCATTTTTGTGGTGGTTTACGGCTGGATAGAACATAGAAAACCGTTCAGGATTATTGGCGCTTCCATTCTGATGCTACTTGGAATTTATTCATTGTTTATAATTACAGGCGACTATCTGGCAGCAGGGAAATTTCTTACCCCCGATGAAATTGCAAGTAAGGAATTGACTGATGATGCGATTGAAGAAATACCGTTTCAGGCCAAATTATTACCGGCCTATTTAAGTTTTGTGGTATCGGCAATATTGGCAATCCCCGCTATTTTCCTCGATATCAGGAATAAAAAGGGTTATCAGTTGTTTATAATCTTAGCCGGACTTGTTTCTCTGTTTGGCTTTTTTGTTATTGTCGGCGTTTTAAAATACTTGTAAAACAGGATATTATTTCACCTGCCAGCAGGTCAGTAATTCCTGTTCTTTCACGTAAATTTTATCGCCAACAACTAGCGGGTGTGCATAAACCTCGGTTTCGGCAATTTTGTACATTACTTTTTGCACATATTTTTCGTGATTTGGCTCATAAACCAGTATTTTCCCGTTGGCCGGAAGCGATAACAAAACTTTTCCAAGGTCGAGTGTCGAAGCAAACCGGTTATGCGAAGTGGTGTCTGCCCAACAGGTTTTTCCTGAAATTGCATTCAAACAATAAAGTTTCCCAAGCCTTGCTTCGTGTGCATATAAATACCCGTCTTTTAAAACAGGAGTATTGAATGAAGTGCCAAAATCAGGATTAACCCAATTTTCGGTGAAGGAATATTTATCGCCGGCCTTTTCAATTTTAAATGATTTTGTTCCTTTTCCCTGGCCGCAAACAATAATATTTTGTCCGTCGATTACCGGTGTTGATGAATTGTAAAACCGCTGCTCTCCGGGAGTTGGAATTCCCCACAATAAACTGCCTGTTTTTGAAATCCCGATGACATGGGTTTCGGTTTGCAAAACTATGATTTCTTCATTTCCAACTTTCATTAACAGAGGTGATGAATAAGTACTTGGCTCACCTTTCAATTCCCATATAATTCCGCCATTATCAGCATTAAAAGCAACCACAGTCCCG
The DNA here is from genome assembly GCA_947085485.1 of uncultured Prolixibacteraceae bacterium. Taxonomy (GTDB): domain Bacteria; phylum Bacteroidota; class Bacteroidia; order Bacteroidales; family Prolixibacteraceae; genus Draconibacterium. The sequence continues at coordinate 17,412 of CAMTWS010000221.1, read as the reverse complement.
TTATCCTTTCCGTTTAAATGTGCAATGCATTTCCCATCAATAACAAGTGGCGACATGGCTGTAAAGAATACCGGAACTTCGGTAAAGTTTTCATTTTTCCAGATTACTTTTCCGGTTTTTGCATCGAGACAGTTCAACCTTCCACCAGCGCCAATCAAATACACTTTACCGTTTTTAACTGTCGGGGTACTTCTAGGCCCGGGGTGCGACCGCGCTCCGCCGGTAACTTCGGGAGCGGGATTCAGAATTGCACTCCAGATAGTTTTCCCGGTAGAAGCATCGAGGCAAAGCGCTGCTTCGTTTTCATCCTGCTTCACGTTCAAAAAAAGTTTCCCGTCAACATAAGCAATTGAGGCATCGCCTAAACCAACCTTCTTCTGCCAAATCTGGGTAAGTTGGCTGGGCCAAACTTTTGGCATGATAAACCCTATCACCTTACCATCACGGTGTTCACCCCGCCATCCGGGCCAGTCCTGACTTTGTATTCCAGAAAAGACAAACAGGGCAACACCCAGCAATAACCATTTTTTTGAAATTTTAATCGTTTTCATTTGGGTATAAATTTATTAGTTGTTGATTTTCATATAAAAATAAGCAATTCCGAAATAGCTGTCAATATGTTTAACAAAAATAAATATTCATTTTATCTCTTCTGGTATTAGCAAATTAAAAAGAATTAACCCAAAAACAACAACAACCTGATGGTTTGTATTTTCTTGTTTTCTATATTGCACCCGAAAAAGTAAGTCAAAAAAAATAAAACCATTTTAGCATGAATCCACAGGCTGAGGAACTCAACAAAATTATTCAGGAAAAAAGCAGTGTAGTTCTCGAACTTCTTTCTGAAAGAGGGAAAGAAATCTATTTCCCGAAAAAGGGAATTTTAGCGCAATCAGCCGAAGCAGGCAAAGCCAGTATCAATGCCACTATTGGCACCGCGGTTGAAGACGACGGAACACCCATGAGACTCGAGTCGATTGCATCGAAGGTAAGCTTAAAACCCGAAAAGATTTTTCTGTATGCTCCCAGTTACGGACGCCCCGATATCAGGGACGAATGGAAAAAAATGATATATAAGAAAAATCCGTCGATGGCAGGAACGGAAATCAGCCTGCCGGTGGTTACCAACGCGCTCACTCATGGTATCAGCATGGCAGGGTATATGTTTTGCGATCCCACAGACCAGGTAATTGTTCCCGACCTTTTCTGGGAAAATTATACGCTCACCCTCACCAATGCCTATGGTTCGCCACTGGTAAAATATAAACTCTTTAAAAACGACGGACTCGACCTTGGCTCGTTCGAAACAGTTTTAAACGAAGGAACGATTGGCAAGAGAATAGTATTGCTCAACTTCCCGAACAACCCTGCCGGATACACTCCCACCCAGACCGAGCAGGAGGCCATGGTGAAGATTATCAAGGCTTCGGCAGAAAAAGGGAACAAAATTGTTTTGATGATTGACGATGCTTATTTTGGGCTGGGTTACGAAGCCGGGATTGCCACCGAAAGTATTTTTGCCGCCCTGTGCACTTTACACGAAAATGTGCTGGCAGTAAAAATCGACGGCCCTACAAAAGAAGATTATGTTTGGGGATTCCGTGTAGGTTTTTTGACTTATGGAATAAAAGACGGCGATGCAGCTTTGTACGGAGCGCTCGAATCGAAAACTGCCGGAGCCATCCGCGGAAACATTTCGAACGCAGCCAACATTTCGCAGTCGCTGCTGATGGAAGCATACAACAGCCCCGATTACGAAGCACAAAAAGCAGCCAAATACGCTATTATGAAAGCGCGTTACGAAGCGGTAAAAAGTGTGCTGAAAGACGAAAAATACAAACCTTATTTTACAGCGTTACCGTTTAACTCGGGGTATTTTATGTGCGTCGAATTAGCTGAAGGATTGGAAGGTGAAGTAGTGCGCAAACTGCTTATCGAAAAATACAGCATCGGGGTGATTTGTTTTGACAACTTGCTTCGCATAGCTTTTTCGGCAGTGGCAGAATCGAGCATTCAACCGTTGTTTGAGGGGATTTACAATGCCTGCAAAGCAATTTACCTGGCAAGCAAAGAATTTAAAAGCCCCTCCTAACCCTTATTGACAGCAGGCAGGCTTCCCAAAAGGGACGTATAGAAAGATTTCAAAAATAACGTTTTAAAACAAAAAGCCGTTTCAACCAAAAATTGAAACGGCTTTTTTATGATATCCAGGCAAATTTCAGGCAAACAGGTTTTCGTCCCTGATTATCATTAAAATAGAAGAGTAGGGCAGTATGATGTATTTTTCGTTGTTAAACTCAATCTCGTGACCATTCTTGCTTAAATAAATTGCCAGGTCGCCAATATGGGTTTGAAGGGGTAAATATTTTACATCGTCGGCTTTTTGTTTCCATTGGTTGTCTTCCTCCGAAATGGCAGGAATTGGATACCCCGGCCCAACTTTTACAATGTAACCGCTTTGTATCTGTTCATTTTCCTGAACCGTTGGCGGCAAAAATAATCCCGATTTAGTTTGCCCCGACGGATTTTTCGGTTTTACCAACACGCGGTCGCCAACCATAATAAACTTCTCCAAATCCTTTTCTTCGATAATCAATGACATAATTGTTTTTTCTTTTCAGGGAGCAAAGATAAAGTATTCTATACTTATCCGGTAATAACTCCTTACCTGTATAATTACAATTTTTCCAGATCAATTCAATACACGCTTATTTTCAATATTTTCAATTATTTAAAATATTTATACTACTATGTATAACATGGTAGTAATATAATTACATATATTTGCATAACATATAACAAGGTAACATAAAGTACAGTTTTAAAAATAGTTCTAAATTTTTGTAACGAAATAAAAAATCATGCGTCTTAAATTTGAAAACGAAAAAAACAAAACAGAAAACATTAAAACAAAAAAACAATCAGGAGGGAATTAGTAATGAAAACAAAAAACAACATTCAGAAAACAGCATTCAAATCAGTTATGGCAGCAACCGGGTTAGCAATGCTCAGTTTAACATTAAACGCCCAGGATTCTTTGAAATCCTTATTCGAAAACAATGGAACCAACCACATGGCATTGGCGGCAAAAACGAATAACGATTGGTTCAAATCGAATTTCAAAGCCAAAAGCTTTTTCAATACAAATACTTTTGCAGCTTATTTGGCGGAGGAAACAGAAGAACCTTTACATCTTGAAGACTGGATGACCAAAGAAAGCAACTTCAACGCAAATTCATTCAGTTTGGAAGTTGAAACAGAAGAAGAATTAAACCTTGAGGATTGGATGTTGGATGAAAAACGTTTCAACGGAAATCAAAACAGCAACACCGAAATTGAAGTGAAAGTAAATAGCAAGGTTTTTTCAACAAGTACTTTCTTTTTTAAAGATGTTGTAATCGAAAGCAAACTTTCAGTTGAAGACTGGATGATAAATCCGAAAGTTTGGATAAAATAAATAACAAATTAAAACAAAGTCGCAGAGCGTGGGCAAAATTACCTGCGCTTTTTTACGTTACGGGATATTCATTGTGTATATCGGTCAACACCTCGAACCCGGTTTCAGTAACCAGGATTGTATGTTCAAATTGTGCCGATAATTTATTGTCAACCGACCGGGCCGTCCACCCATCGTGTTTATCCACTTTTGTTCCTGCCTTCCCCTGGTTTATCATGGGTTCGATGGTAAAAATCATCCCCGGCTTCATTTTTAGCCCCGTATTTCTTCGTGCAGCATGATCCACCTGCGGTTCTTCGTGAAACGAAATACCAACACCATGACCGCAAAACTCATAAACAACGCTAAAACCCTTAGCTTTTGCAAACCGGTTGATGGCAAAACCGATATTACCAAAATAATTGCCCGGAATAACCTGCTGAATACCAAGTGTAAGACAATGTTGTGTTGCCTCAATCAGTTTTTCCGCAACAGGCGAAATCTCACCAACAGAAAACATACGTGAAGTATCACCAAAATAACCGTTAAGAATTGTAGTAATGTCGATGTTTAATATGTCTCCCTCTCTTAATACTGTTTTTTCTGATGGGATTCCATGGCAAACCACCTCGTTAAGTGAAATGCAGGAAGATTTCGGATAACCATTGTACCCTTTTGTAGCTGGAAGGGCGCCATGCGAAATAATAAATTCTTCAATTTTATCATCAATAAAACCTGTTGAAACACCCGGTTTAACAAATTGCCCGGCAAAATCGAGCGTACGGGCGGCCAATTGGCAACTTTTACGAATCCCGTCGATTTGTTCCGGCGTTTTAATGATTATTTCGGCCATATTTTTTGATAAATTTCGTGCAAAAATGGTTAATTCGTCCAGTATTTCAAAACCGAACAATAAATTTGCAAAAAAGTTTAAAAGAAAGCTGGAACTCGGAAGGCTTGTGGCGGAAGTGGGAAGTTGTTTTCCTGTCTTGATACTCAATACTAAAATCTCATATCTAAATTATGAAACATATCAACCATCTCAATACAAAATCCTATTTTATTAATCGGTTTGGGAAATTATCAACATCGTACCTGTTTTATCAGATGCAGGATATCGCCTGGGAACACGCCAATATTCTGGGTTTTGGTTTCGATAAACTAAAAAAGGAACAGCAATTTTGGGTGCTTTCGAGGTTGCTTGTAAAAATTACGCGCCGCCCCGTTTGGGGAGAGAATTTTACGCTCGAAACCTGGTCACGCGGAACTGACGGTTTTTACGGCTATCGCGATTTTAATTTTGTAGATGAAACCGGAAAAAATATTGTTCAGGCAACCAGTAGCTGGCTGGTCATCAATGCCGAAACAAAACGAATAGTAAGATTAACTGATTTTAATGACTTCCCCACTTATGAAGAAAGTGTTTTTGGCGAAAATGCAGATAAGGTGAAATCGCCGCAAGGTGATGCTGAACTTCGGTTTACTCCTGTACTTTTTAACGAAATCGACATTAACCAGCATTTTAATACCGGCAGGTACATCGAACGGGTTATTGACAGTTACCCGTTTGAATTTCATGATAAATTTGATTTGATTGAATTTGAAATCAACTTTTTAAAAGAGGGATTGCCCACCGACCGGCTTGCAGTAAAAAAACAGTTTGCTGATGAAAAAAATCATTTGTGCAGCGTGGTCAGAGAAAGCGACGGAGCGGAATTGATCAGGGCAAGGCTTGTTTGGCAGGGAGTTTGACTTTCCTTCAACCTTCTTTTATGTGCGCTGCGCAAAAGCCCTGTGTGGCTATTTATGTGCGAAGAAGAAGAACGAAATCAGTCGACAGGTTTACTGGAACGTGCTACAAGTCTCAGTAATCTGCGGTGTGAGAGGAGACAAAGTTAAATTCTTTAATTAACTTTGGCTCCTACTTTAATTGGTTGGAACCTTATTAAGTTTTGGAATTGCAGTGTTTTGTGGGATTCTCATTAACAGTATATAAACCGATAATAAATTTTAAATATTAAAAAAATGAAACATCTAATTTTTACCATCCTTGTCCTGTTCTTTTTTACAGGATTAACAGCCCAAACAAAATCTCAGAAGAAATCCCCGGTTTTAACTGAAGCTGCTCCCGAAAGTGTTGGCATCTCGGCAGAACGTTTGGCGCGAATCGATAAAATGTGTGAAGAAGAAGTAGCCAAAGGAAACCTTCCCGGAATTGTTGCCCTCGTGGCACGCAATGGCAAAATCGTTCACTGGAAAGCCTACGGAAAAGCCGATGCACAGGCAGGCAGGGACTTGAAGCGCGGCGATATTTTCCGTATCGCCAGCCAAACAAAAGCAATTACTTCAACTGCGGTGATGATGCTTTGGGAAGAAGGCAAATTTCAGTTAGACGATCCGGTTTCGAAATATATTCCGGTGTTCAAAAATCCGCAGGTACTGAAATCGTTTAAATATGCCGACACAACTTATACAACAGAGCCTACAAAATCAGAAATCACTATTCGTCAATTGCTTACTCATACTTCAGGAATAGGCTATGGAATTATCGATGGCAACGAGCAGATAAAAATGATTTACCAAAAAGCCGGTGTAACCGACCTTTTCACCACCGAAAAAATTACCATTGCCGAAAGTGTAAAAAAGCTGGCTAAACTGCCGCTGCACCACAATCCAGGAGAAAAATACACTTATAGCGAAGGACTCGATGTGCTTGGCTATTTTATCGAAGTGGTTTCAGGAATGCCTTTCGACCGGTTCCTGCAAACCCGCATTTTCGATCCGCTCGGTATGAACGACACCCGTTTTTATCTTCCTGAAGAAAAAGCCAACCGGTTGGTTGCAGTTCAGCACAAAGTTAACGGAAACTGGGAAAAATACCCGGTTACTTTTTATGACACAGATTATCCGGTTAAAGGTGCAAAAACCTTTTTCTCAGGTGGCGCCGGCCTTTCGAGCACAGCTAAAGATTATGCAACATTCCTGCAAATGTACCTGAATGGCGGCGAACTAAATGGAGTTAGAATCCTGAGCCGGACTACTGTTAATGTAATAATGAGCGACCATTCTGCCGAGCTCTTTGGGGCGCCCGATAGCTGGCACGGACTGGCTTTCGGGGTTACAACCAAGGTTGGTGAAGGCAAGGGTGGAAACGGAAGTGAGGGCACTTTCGGCTGGGGCGGATATTTCAACACCCAGTATTTTGCCGATCCGGTTGAAAATATAATCGGAATTATTATGAAACAAACCCAGGGCCCGGTAAACGACGAAACCGGCTGGAAATTCAGGCAATTGGTGTTTCAAACGATCGATGATTAAATTTTAAACAAATGAACAAAGTAAAAGAACTCGCAAAAATGATCGACCACTCCATTCTTCATCCAACCATGACCGATGAGGATTTGCGGCGAGAGTGCGAAGTGGCTGCAAAGTACGATGTGGCGTCGGTGTGCGTTAAACCTTATGCGGTAAAACAGGCTGTAGAACTGCTGAAGGGAACTGATGTTTTGGTTGGCTGTGTTATTGGGTTTCCTGCCGGAAATTCAGCTATCGAAGTAAAAGTGTTTGAAACCGAAACTGCCTGTAACGACGGAGCGGTTGAAATCGACATGGTAATCAACATTGGCAAAGCTTTACAGGGCGACTGGGATTACATCGAAAAGGAAATTGGCGCTGTAACCAATGCCTGTCATAAAAATAATGCTATTGTGAAGGTGATTTTTGAGACCGATTATGTTACGAAAGAAGCAGATATTATTAAATTGTGCAAGATTTGTACAAACATTGGCGCCGACTATGTAAAAACTTCATCGGGATTTGGTTTTGTGAAGGGCGACGATGGAAAATATTCGTACGAGGGCGCAACCATTCCAAATCTTGAACTGATGAAAAAAAGCGTTGGCCCCGGCGTAAAGGTAAAGGCTGCCGGCGGAGTTCGTTCATTGGACGGTTTGCTGGCAGTTCAAAAAGCGGGTTGTTCCCGATGTGGCGCAACAGCAACCATTGCCATTCTGGAAGATGCAAAAAAGCGGTTTGATAGCCCCCTTTAATTCCCCCACAGGGGGATGATCAGTCAACTGGAAGAGTTGGTAAATAAACTTTATGCTATGTATTTACATCATCTGTCAAAACAAAACAAGAGATTTATTCAATAAAATATTAGTTTTGATTTTATTTTTTAATCAGTTGTGTGAAAGTTGCAAAATCAAATACAGAACTTCTTCTTCTCATTCAAAAGGATGACAGAGTAGCCTTTTATAACTTGTATGAACGATACAGTAAAAGGTTATATCGATTTGTTTTAATGTATATAAAACAGGAGGCAGATGCTGAGGAAATTGTACAGGAGGTTTTTATTAAAGTTTGGGAAGCCAGAGAAAAAATAGACGTCCACACATCATTCGAGTCATTTCTGTTTACAGTTGCCTATAATGCAACAATCAGCCTGTTTCGCAAAAGGGTAACCGAGAAAAAATACCTGGAGCGCCTAAAGTCTTTACAACAATTTAATAATGCCCCCGATATAATAGACGAAATTCATTATAATGCATTAAATGAAAAGGTGCGGTCGTTATTGAATGAATTAACTCCACGCCAAAAAGAGATTTTTCAATTAAGTCGCGAGGACGGGCTTACACATGAAGAAATAGCAAAAAAACTCAATATATCTGTTAATACCGTTAAAAAACACATGGTAAACACTCTTGCATTCTTAAAATCACACATAGATAGCAATCTGATGGTCAATCTGTTATTTGTTTATCTGTTCCTCTGAAAAAATAAAATCAATTTTATATACTCCTATCGTGTAAGTATAGCGTATAACCCCTCGAAATTATTAAAAGTAAAAGTACATTTTTAGTTTAGTTTAGTTTAGTTAATTAGTTAGGTTTTTATTATGCCTTCCGGATTTCCGGGAGGCATTTAATCGCGAAAAAATGACAAAAGATATAATTATAAAGTTTTTAAATAACAACTGCACCAATGCAGAACTGGACGAAGTTATCCGGTGGGCAAAAGCAGAAGCGCTGAATGAAGAAAGTAAAAAATGGGGATTTGACAATTGGAACTCTTTTCAGGTGGAAGATGATTTGGAAGACGACGAAAAATTTAGTGTTCTTTTCGATAAAATTCAACAAAAAATAAACCTTTCAAGCAAACAGAATAAAATAAACGAACACAGTACCAATGTTTTATCTTTATTTACGATATGGCTTACAAGGGCTGCGGCAATTCTTTTAATTCCGGCGCTGGCATTTTCTTTATGGTACTATTTATCTCCCAAATCTTTCCCATTTACAAAAGGAATTCAATCATCAGCTCAAAGCTGGATAGAAATTAATGCCCCTGATGGTGCAAGGGTGAAATTTGTGCTGCCTGACGGTTCTTCGGGTTGGTTAAACAGTGGTGCAAAACTCAAATATCCTGCTGTTTTTAGTCAGCGCCGAAAAGTTGAACTAAAAGGGGAAGGTTATTTCGAAGTCAATCACCTGGAGAATTCTGATTTCATAGTAAGTGTGAACGATTTGGATGTAAAGGCATTGGGAACTAAGTTTAATGTTTCTGCATATTCCGACGTTCCATTTACCGATGTGGTATTAATGGAAGGTAAGGTCGAAATAAATGGAAAAGCGGGTTCATTTACACAAGTTCTGATACCAAATGAAAAAATATCGTTTAACCGCGAAACAAAATCATTAATCCTCAGCACAGTTAATGCAAACCTTTATGCAGCCTGGAAAGATGGTTACCTGATTATTGACAATGAGACTCTTGGGCAAGCTGCCTGTCGCATTGAACGCTGGTATAACGCAAAAATTATTATTCAGGATGAGAAGCTGAAAACTTACAGGTTTAAAGCAACATTTGTTGACGAGCCAATCGAAGAAGTGTTAAAGCTAATTGCCAAAACCACACCTGTTAAATATAGTATTGAAAAACGGGATTTCGATTCAAACGGTGTTTTGAAACAGAAAAAAGTAACAATTAAACTTAAATAGTAAAATGCAAAGCGGGAAAGTGCTCGTAACACTTCCCCGCACAATTGCAGAGCGAGATCAATAACAATTTAATTCACTCTAAAACAAGGTAAATTTATGAAAAAAATTCGAAAACTAACGGCGTTAGAAATCCTTCCTGATTTGGATGGATTAGCCGAAATTTTTTTTTTTTAGAATGGCACGGTTTACATTATTCTGCTTCTTCCTCAGCCTGATGCAGGCAATGGCAGTGGATTCGTATTCACAAATGGCGCGACTAACATTAAAGGTGAATAACGAAAGCCTTGAAAATGTGTTGGTAAAGATTGAAGATGAAACTGAGTTCTTTTTTCTTTACAACAAAGACCTTATCGATGTGGAACAAAAAGTGAGCATCGGTGTTGAAAACGAGACTATTAAGACAGTGCTGGATGATTTGCTTAAAGGACAGGATATCAGTTACGCGGTTTATGACCGGCAAATTGTACTGTCAAACATCCACGTAATTTCTACAATGATTGCCCAGCAAAGATCAGTTTCCGGAAAAGTAACCGATACCGGGGGTTTGGCTTTGCCCGGTGTGACAGTGCTGGTAAAAGGTACAACCAGCGGAACAGTTACTAATGCTGACGGAAACTACACCATTAGCGGCATCCCTGACAATGCCACCCTGCAATTTTCTTTCATCGGAATGAAAAGTCAGGAAGTTTTTGTGGGAAACAAGACCAACGTCACAATCGTAATGGAAGTTGAAACCTTTGGCGTTGACGAAGTGGTTGTTACTGCTCTCGGTATCAGACGCTCAGAGAAAGCTTTGGGTTATTCGGTTCAAATGGTTTCAGGAGAGAGCCTGCAAAAAGTTTCAGGTGTTGAACTTTCAACTTCTCTTACTGGTAAAGTGGCAGGGCTTTTGGTACGAAACTCACCTGATTTTGGATCTGTTCCGGTGATTACCATCCGGGGTGAGAATCCTTTATTGGTAATTGACGGAGTAGCTTATGCAAATAAAAATATGAGCGATATATCCTCGGAAGATATTGAATCTATGAGCGTCCTGAAAGGAGCAACGGCCTCTGCTCTTTATGGGTTTCGTGGAGCAAGTGGCGCTATTTTGATTACTACAAAAAATGGCAGTAATAATAAAGCGGGAATTACCGTAGATGTTGCATCGAACACAATGTTTACTTCCGGATTTTTAGCAATACCTGAGAAGCAAAGTGTATATGGCCGTGGTACCGCCGGAATCTATAATATAAATTCTGATGCTTCATGGGGATCTAAGATAGACGGAGCAATGCGAAATCAATGGGATCCGTTTTCGAAGACTTTTAAAGATATGCCATACCTGCCTGTTGGAAAAGACAATTTCGCCAATTTCCTGGAACAAGGGTATGTAACCAATAATAATGTTAATGTTGCATATAAAAGTGATGTGGTAGCTATTAGAAGTTCGCTTAACTGGACACAAAATAAAGGACAATATCCCAATTCTACTTTAGATAAATATACTTACACTTTTGGAGGGGATGTCAATTTAGATAAATTCAAATTGAGTTCAAACGTCTCCTATGCAAAAAAAGCATCGCCCAATGTGGGCTCTAATGGATATACCTCTTACGATCCTATGTATGTTTTACTGATTTGGTCGAGCGCTGATTTTAATGTTTTGGACTACAAAAATAATTATTGGTTTGTGCCTGGACAGCAACAGAACAACCACTTCGGGGTACAACCTGATGGAACATACAGAGGTGCAAATCAAAATTCGCCTTATTTCGACAGATACGAAAAAACAAATGAAATTTCGCGTGATATTATGAATGTCGATATGTCGATGAGCTATGACTTTGCCTCTTGGCTCAAAGCCACAGTTCGTTCGGGAGTTGATTTTTATAAAGAAGTAGGGCAGCTTAGGTCTTCAAGGGGTTCGTATTTATCTACAGGTAATACCCCTGTGCCCGGTAACCCATGGACTTGGAATAGTGGATTAACCGGAGGATATAATATAGGACAAACGACCGGATTTAGTATGAATAATGATTTCATGTTAACAGGAGATAAATCGTTTGATAAAATAAGTCTGGAATATCTTGCAGGAGGAACCATTTTCTATAAAAAAGATGATAATATTAATGCCAATACCGTAGGAGGTATTTCTGTTCCTGGTTTTTTCTCCGTAAAAGCTTCAATAAATCCTGCTGTTGTAAACCAGAGCACTTTTGCCCAACAGGTAAATTCGATTTTTGGCCGTTTAGGTGTCTCATGGAATAAACTGATATATCTGGAAGCAACAGGTCGTAACGACTGGAGTTCAACATTGCCAAAAGAAACTCAGTCATACTTCTATCCATCTGTAGCAAGTAGTTTTGTGGTTTCAGAATTATTGCCTTCGACAAAACACTGGCTTGACCTGTTGAAAATCAGAAGTTCCTGGACCATGGCAAAAACACCTGCCGGAATTTATGCGATTAACAGTAGTTATACTCTTAACAGTGGTACATGGAATGCATTAAATGGAGCAAGTGTTCCTTCTAGCTTATATTCGCCGGGTGTCCTCCCCGAAAGCGCCAACACTTATGAAGTTGGAATTCAAGCAATGGCATTAAAAAACCGGGTGATGGTAGATGTATCATACTATAGTAAAAGAATGTACGACTTTTTGAGATTTGCACCAGTTACACCAGCTAGCGGATATACAAGTAATTATATTAATATTGATGAGGAAATTACCCGTAATGGCTGGGAGGTAACGGTTAACAGTTCACCAATTAAAACCAAAGACTGGCAATTGGATTTAGGCCTTAACTGGTCAACTTTTGAGCGCCGATATACCAAAATAGACCCGACATATTCAAATGTTGCCAGACCATGGGTAGCAGAAGGTGAACGTGTTGACGTTTTTTTCACAAGAGATTTTGTTCGTGTTCCTGAAACAGGTGAACTTATAGTAAGTGGTGCTGGAAGACTACAATATAGCCAGTATGACTCAAAACTTGGCTATTCCGACCCCGATTGGCTCTGGGGGGCAAATGCCAGTTTGAGATACAAAGATTTTAGTTTATTTGCATCTTTTGATGGTGTAGTTGGTGGTTTAATGAACACAAGAACCGAAAGTTATATGTGGCAATCAGGTGTTCACCCGAATTCGGTTACACCTGAAAGGGAAAAAGACGTTATAGCAGCAGGAATTGCAGCAGCAGCAGGTGGAGGAGCAGCAGCATTAGCAGCAGCAGGTTTAGTTGCCAATAACTATCTTGTTCAAGGTGTAAAAGTTGTATCAGGTACTGCTACATACGACAAATTTGGCAATATCACCGGTGATACACGTGTATATGCACCCAATGATGTAAATACTACTTACAGACAATATACAATTGATTTACATAACAGCAGTGCCTGGGGAGGTAATGGAAGTCCTGCAGATACTTATTCAAAAACTTTTCTGAAACTACGTGAGATTTCTCTAACATATACTGTTCCAAATAAATATTTGCAAGGTTGGGCCAAAGGTGCATCAATTAGTTTTGTAGGGCAGAATGTTATGTTGTGGGCAAAAGATTTCAAATATTCGGATCCTGATGGAGGCGCTGAAGATTTTGCCGACCCGGCAGTAAGATACCTTGGAGGTAATATTAAATTTACATTTTAATCTGACATAACAATGAAAAAGTTACATTACATATTTTTAGCAGTATTTTCGCTTACAATTGCAAGTTCGTGCAGTAAGTTTGAGGAAATAAACACAAACCCGAATGTGCCAACAACAGTTACACCTGCATTGCTCCTTACTCAACTGCAAAAAGATTCATACAGGTTCTGGAATCCTAACCCAACAGATTGGAGTACGGCACAGTTATGGAGTAAGCATTGCGTATTATTTGACCCCAACCCCAACCCTAACCAATATTATTATTCTTTTTGGCCCTTTGGTGGTTTTGGGTCTTATCAAAGGTTAACCAATCTTAAACGGATGGTTGAATTTTCGAAAGGAAGTCCTGCAGAATCATCATTCAAAGGAATGGAATTATTCATGAAGGCTACTTATGGCTTTGCAATGACAATGGATATGGGTGATATTCCATATTCGGAGGCAGGCAAAGCGGAAGAGGGAATATTTCGGCCTAAGTATGATAAGCAGGCAGATGTATTTGTGAGTATTCTCAAAGATCTTCAGGCTGCAGAAGTATTTTTTGCAGAAGGGAAAAATTTTACCGGCGATTTCATGTACGGAGGAAATGCCGCTAAATGGCGTAAACTCAGCAATGCAATGCAATTAAAGGTTTTGCAAACAATCAGTAAAAAAGCTACTGCCGAGCAGAAAGCCCGCTTTGCGGCCATTGTAGCTGCAGGTAATTTAATGACCGATAATACGGATATTTTTCAATTGGTATATTCTGACAATCCAAATGCAACCCATCCTTTTTGGAACGGTGAAAACAGGAGGATTCTTCTTGGAGTTTCAAACATCGTGGTTGATGCTTTAAAAAATTTTAATGATCGTAGGTTGTTTTATTTTGCAGAGCCGGCAAGTTCACTTATTGCCGCAGGTAAACTGGCAGGTAGCTTTGACGCTTATGAGGGAGCTCCTACAGCTTTATCGTCTGATAAGCTAGCCGCTAATAACGCAGCAGGTAGATATTCACAGGTAAGCAAACGTTATGTAACACCAAGGGCCGGCGACCCAATGCTTTTATTTACCTATTCCGAACAGTGTTTCATTATTGCCGAAGCGATAGAGGAAGGCTGGGTTACAGGAAATGCTAAGGATTACTACGAAAACGGTGTAAAAGCGATTCTTAACTATTACAGAACTTTACCCTCAGCGGCTACCGGTAATCAAGGAATGGCTATTACCCAGGCTTATATTGATGGTTATTTTACCGGTGAGGCAGCATATAAAACAGCAGGAACAAAAACTGCCCGTTTACAGCAAATATGGATGCAAAGGTATCTTTTAGACTTCTTCCAAGGTAAAGGGGATGCTTATCGAAATTTCCTCCGCACAGGGTATCCTAATTTTCCTCTGGATCCGGCTACCAGTATGAATCCTGACGATAAAAATGTATATCCAAAACGATGGAAGTACCCAACTGGTGAACTGACGACAAACCCGGTAAATTATCAAAAGGCGGTTGATGAGCAGTTTGGCGGATATGATGGGATTAACAAAATTCCCTGGTGGTTACAATAAGACATAAAACCACAATCGCATCTTAGCAATTCTAATAAATGCGATTGTGAAAAGATCAATTAAAATGGAGGAGTCAGACATTGCCTCCCCCATTTTTTTTACTTTTATTGCGTTTGACAAAAGAGATTTTCAGAATAGATTAATCTGTAAATCGTGTCAAATTATCACTAACTGCTTCATCAGAACCAACAATGAAGCCTTCAAGCAAAATAAAACTTAACCCTAATCAATATCAAAATGAATAAAATAAAATTACTTTCGACAAATCTGATTTTGATAATTGCCCTTATTGGTTGCGCAACAACTGATAAAAAAAATGATTTTCAAACCATCAAAACCAGTACGGGCGAGTGGAATTTGATATGGAATGAGGAGTTTGATTACGAAGGACTTCCCGATTCAACAAAATGGAGTTACGATACCGATGGAAACTCGTGGGGATGGGGAAACAATGAAAAACAGCATTACACAAAAGCCGATAAGAGGAATAGCTGGGTACAGGATGGTTTTCTTACAATTACTGCCCTGAAAGATTCTATGGAAGGAAAACCATTTACTTCTGCCCGATTAATAACCAAAGGGAAAGGCGATTGGCTGTATGGAAGATTTGAAATCAAGGCCAAAAACCCAACAGGCTTAGGCACATGGCCTGCTATATGGATGCTCCCTACCGACTGGGCTTATGGAGGCTGGCCAGCAAGCGGCGAAATTGACATCATGGAAAATGTTGGTTACGACCCCGATACAATTGTCGGTTCGGCTCATACAAAACAGTACAATCACTCAATAGGAACACATAAAAATGCAAAAATATCCTGTCCTTCCAATTACACCGAATTCCATGTATATGCTTTGGAATGGGAAGCCGGTGAATATCGGCTCTATTTGGACAACATCCACTATTTTACATTCAAAAATGAGGGAACAGGTTTTGAAGCATGGCCTTTCGACAAGCGTTTTCACATCTTGCTGAACCTTGCAATTGGAGGCAATTGGGGCGGTGCAAAGGGAATCGACAATTCAGTGTTCCCACATAAGTTGATGGTTGATTATGTGAGGGTGTATCAAAAAAAGTAATTAACATCGTATTAAAAAATCCAATTAAAAATCAATATTATGAAAAACAAATTATTTATCGTGTGTATCCTGGTTTTGACATTGATTTCATGCAGGAAGAATGAACCAGTCCAGGAGTTTAAGCCCATTTCGAAGGAAGTTTTAAAAGATAAAATTGCCGGAGGATGGGCAGGTAAAATGATTGGCGTTACTTACGGAGCACCCACCGAATTCAGGGCTTTGAGCAAAACATTCGACGACTCCATTACATGGACAACCAAAGACATAAAAGGAAGTATGTGGCAGGACGACATCTACGTTCAGCTAACTTTTTTAATGGCAATGGACAAGTACGGAATTGATGCTCCTGCAAAAAAAATTCAGGAGCTACTTGCCAAAGCGGGTTATGAATTGTGGCACGCCAATATGCAGGCCCGGAAAAACTATTACGACAGCATATTCCCACCTCAATCGGGGAGTCCCGAATATAACATTCATGCCGATGACATTGATTTTCAGATTGAATCAGATTATCTGGGTTTTATGTGTCCCGGGATGCCTCAAACTGCGACTAAAATGGCAGATAAAATAGGCCACATTATGAATTATGGTGATGGCATTTATGGAGGTATTTTTGTTGCGGCGCTTTATTGCGAAGCATTTTTCGAATCAGATATTCCTAAATTAATCGACAAAGCTATTCTGTCAATTCCCGAAAAAAGCGCCTATCGTACCATCATTCAGGATGTTGTTCAATTTCATAAACAATACCCAACTGATTGGAGGGCTGCCTGGAGTGAGCTCGAAGCAAAATGGGGTAAAATTGACATTTGCGGTGCTGGCATTGATTTCAACATAGATGCTACCATCAATGGGGCTTATATTGCAATGGGTTTATTATATGGAGAAGGCGACCCAATGAAAACAATGGAAATCTCAACACGTTGCGGACAGGATTCGGATTGCAATCCTTCAAATGCCATGGCAGTTTTGGGTGTAATAAAAGGGTTTAGTGGTTTACCAAAAGATATGCAGGATGGCGTTACTGCCGTTGGCGACTCCCTGTTTGTCCACACTACCTACTCGTTCAATTCCGCGGTTGAAAGCACTTACAAGTATGCGCTCAACCTGATTCAGAAAGAGGGAGGCGAAGTGACTGATAAAGAGATCTCAATTAAGGTGCAACAGCCCCAGCCTTTGCCATTGGAAGTTTCGTTTCCCAATACAAAATTCGAAAGGATGATCTCTGTTTTTGATTCCAATAAGTGGAAATTTACAGGAAATTGGAAAACACACGAAATTACCACCTGGCAGAAGAAAATCGAAAAACAATCAATGGTATCCGGAAAAGCAGGCGATTCGGCAGAATTGAAATTCACCGGTACCGGTATTTCTATAGAAGGAAACTGGTACAAAGATGGTGGCAAAGCCGATGTTTTTGTCGATGGCAAATTGCACAGGTCGATCGATACCTATTATTTCTTTGCCAATCAGCAACACACAACCAGTATGTGGCACATCATGAATTTACAGCCGGGCGAACATACCGTCAAATTGGTTGTCAAAGGCGAAAAACGACCTGAGGCTGAAGGAACAAATGTTTACATTACCAAGGCTATCGTCTTTAGCTCTGATTCGACACTATATAAATCCCAGGAATAATTAGCTTAAAACTTGTTGTATATTTAATCCCGAAAAGTAACTAAAAAAATTATCTTTAACTCATTAATAAAAAACTTTAAACTTGAGCC
>CAMTWS010000220.1:0-13322 GCA_947085485.1 uncultured Prolixibacteraceae bacterium | reverse complement strand
TCGGTTTTGGCAGGAAGTGTAAATATCGGAACAACCTCTGCAAATTTTATTGGTGCACCCACAGGCACCGGGGCAATTACGGTAACATCCACCGCATCAGTAACAGGTTATATAGCCGGTATTTATGCCACATCGGCCAATGTGGTGTCCATTCAAAACAATACGATTGGTTCAATAAACATTGCGGGCGCTGGATTAAATCCTGAAGCCAGAGGCTTTACCTTTCATGGCATCAACACAGCAGGAGGCGGACAGTTTACCGTTTCGTCCAATACCATTGGCAGCACAACCACGCCTCACTCCATTGCGGTGGGAAGCGCATCAACCACAACCGGTGTATGTACCTTCAACGGTATCAGCAATGCAGCCACCGGCGTTCACTCAATTACCGGAAACACCACACAAAACTGCACGGCTTATGGTACTGCGGCTTCGGTATTCAATGGAATTATTAACTCTGGTGGTACCGGCACCTTGAATATTACCGTCAACAATATAATTTCCGGAACAAATACAGGAACTGGTGCTTTTATTGGGATTACCAATTCGGCAGTGGTGGCAACCCTGAACATCAACGACAATATAATAAGAAACCACACAAAAACTGCTGCCACAGGTACTTTCACCGCCATTTCAAATACCGGGGCAGTAACCACTGCCATCAACATCAACAACAACCAGTTGGGCAATGCCGATGGCGGATTGGTAACCTTTACCGCAGCCAACTCGGGTGCATTGACCGGGATAGGCAATACAGGGGGGGCTCCAAGCGCCGCATTAAGCATTCAGGGCAATGATATCCGCGGGATTGTTCATTCGGTGGCAGGTTCAAGTGTGCATACCTACATTACCAACACAGCCGCTGCCGCCACGCTAACACAAAACATCAGCAACAATACTTTTACCAATCTCGTGGTGAATACGACGGGAAGTGTGACTTTTCTGACCATCAGTAATGCTTTGCCTTTAAACGGGGTGCAAACCGTGGACAACAACAGGATAGTTACCGCGTTCTCAAAAACAGGAGCTGGTGGTACGGTAACATTGTGCTCGAGTACCGGCACCTCTGCCCCTGTATCGGCCAATTACACACAGCAACAATAATTTTTCGGGTGTGACGGTAACCGGAGCAACCATTATTTCGGGCTGGATAAACAGTAACACCAGTTTAAACAAAACTTTCAGCAACAACACCTTCGACAACTGGACAGGCGGTTCGGCAGCCCTCACGGTCATGAACATAACCGCTGGCAAGAGCAGTATTACCGCAAACACAATCAGCAATATGACAACGGGCAACACAGCAGCCGCACCCATCATTGCTATCACCTCGGGCACCACAGATGCCATAAGCATTACAAATAATACCATATCAAACTTAGTAAGTGGCAGTGATGCATTTATAAATTCCTTCACAGGCATCACCAACAATGCAGGCACCGATGTGACCATCACCGGCAACACCATCACTGGCTGTACGGCAGGGGGAACAGTAGCTTCTCTATTTACGGGAATTGCAGCCATAACAGCAGGCAGCGGTACACTTACCATTACAAACAACAACATTATATCAGGCACCAATGCAGGAACGGGCGCATTTACAGCCATCAGCAATGGAGCGCCATTTGCGACAGTTAACATCAACAACAATATTATCCGAAACAACAGCATAACATCAGCCACCGGAGCATTTACCGCCATTTCAAATACCGGGGCAGTAACCACCGCCATCAACATCATCAACAACCAATTGGGAAATACCGATGGCGGATTGATTAATTATACCACCATAGCCAACACGGCAACACTTACCGGAATAAATAATACTGCAGGTGCGGCAAGTTGTGCCCTTTCCATTCAGAACAACAATTTTTTGGGAATTGACTATACCGTTGCAGGGACAAATGCACATACCTATATTAGCAACTCCGCTGCAACCTTATCGCAAAACATCAGCGGGAATACTTTCACCAACCTGAGTGTAAATACCACAGGGGCAATCATTTTTATTTCGAACAGTGTGATTATGCCTGCCAATGGGGTACAAAATGTAAACAGCAACAGCATTGCAACCGCATTTACACGTACAGCCACAAGCGGCGCTATCACCTTATTTACAAGCACAGCAGCGACCAACAATACCAATGTAACGGTAAACAATAACAGCAATAACTTTTCGGGCATCACCATCAGCGGAACAGCTACCATATCGGGCTGGGTAAATACCGATGCAGGTTTGGGCAATGTTACCAAAACAATAGATGGGAATACCTTCAGCAACTGGTCGGCAGGTGCCGGAACAGGCACCATCACTGCCCTGGACGTAAACATTACCAGCCCCAACAGTGCCACAAGAAACAACAACATCAACACCATCAGCAGCGCCGGCAATATTAGCGGAATCACAACCGGAGCAGGAAACGACCATATTTTTTCTAACACCATCCACACCTTGATATCAACCGGCGGTACAACTACTGTTGTCAATGGTATTGCCATTACAGGCGGAACGGTTAAAAATGTTTACCTGAACACAATCTACAATTTGCAGGCAAATAACATTACCACCGGTAGTGTAAGTGGGATAGCTGTATCAGGAGGCGCAACCAATAATATTTACCGCAACAAGATTTACGAAATTTCTTCAAGTAGCTCTGGGATTACAGGTACAGTGAATGGAATTTTAGTTTCGGGAGCTATTCCCGACCAAATTACCACCATTCACAACAACCGCATTGGCGATTTACGTGTCACGGCAGCAAATACCGCCGATGCCATACGGGGAATAAGCATTGCCAACACAGGGTTGCGTTCGGTTACCAATGTTTACTATAACACAGTACATTTAAACGCCACGTCGAGCGGGGCACTTTTCGGTTCAAGCGGAATATTTCATGCTGCAAGCGCTGGTGCTACTACCGGAGCACTCAATTTACGGAACAATATCATTGTAAATATTTCCACGCCCAATGGTACCGGGCTTACGGTTGCATACCGCCGAAGTTTGGGCACTGCCAATACATTGAATAATTATGTAAGCACATCGAACAATAATTTATTTTATGCAGGAGTACCTGGTGCCAACAACCTTATTTACAGCGATGGCACAGGCACAGCCCAAACATTGGCGGCTTACAAAGCCGGAACTTTTACTGCCGGAAACATTGCACCCCGCGATCAGGCTTCGGTTACTGAAAGCCCGGCATTTATCAGTACCAACGGGGCGGATGCCGATTTTTTGAAAATCAATAATTCAAAAGTATCTTTTATTGAAAGCGGGGCAGTGAACATTGCAGGTATAACAACCGATTTCGAGGGTGATATACGAGCGGGGAACCCGGGTTATCCGGCTCAAACAAATGGCTCGGGAACGGCTCCTGATATTGGCGCTGATGAATTTGACGGAAGGGGACCTTTGGTCGTTGTAAGCAATGCGCATACAAACAGCAATGGTGCTTATGGCAACCTTGGCGAAGCATTTGCGGCTATCAATGCCCAAACACAGGCAGGAAACAATATTCTTGTAAGCCTTATTGGAAGTACCACCGAAACCTCAACTGCATTGCTAAACACAGGTACATGGACCAGCCTGAGGGTGTTTCCGGCAGTGGATGGAGTAACTATATCAGGTAACTTATTTGCCCCGCTTATTGACCTGAACGGTGCCGGCAATGTTACTATTGATGGAAGGGTAAACCAAACAGGAACGACTGTTAGTTTGAGCATTACGAATAGCAGCACTTCAGCTATAGCTGGCACATCTACCATTCGTTTTATCAATTCAGCACAAAATAACACCCTTAGGTATTGCTTTGTTAATGGTTCTTCTTTAAGCGTTTCCGATGGTATCATTACCTTTTTAACATCAGCAAGCGGGAATGGTAATGACAATAATTTGATTGAGTTTTGCAATATTACCAATGCAGGGGGCAACAGGCCCGTAAATGCAATTTATTCAGAGGGAACAAGCGGACATGAAAACAATACAAACACCATTTCGAACAACAATATTTTTAATTTCCTGAACCCAGGCGCATCATCAAACGGAATTAATATCGGCGCGTTTTCTACTGATTGGTCAATCTCTGCCAATAGTTTTTACGAAACCACTTCTTTTGTCCCAACTGCCGGAACTTTTGCATATACTGCCATAAACATTAACAATACATCAGGAAACAACTTTACCGTAAGTGGTAATTACATTGGAGGGCAGGCTGCATCGTGCGGCGGCGGCGCATGGTCGGTTGATGCGGCCACAAACCACAGTTTCAGGAGTGTTTACCTGAATGTTGGAGAATCAGCAGTGAGTTCGGTGCAAAACAACACCATTCACAACTGGAATTATCGTTCGGGTAGTGCAACACCATGGCGCGCCATAGAAGTAAATGACGGAGCCGTAAACATAGGCACTGTAACTGCAAATATTATTGGCAGCAATACCGGTACCGGCTCCATTACCCTTACGGCTGCTGCAACTGCCAATTCCTTCGGTATTTATATTGGCAGCACAGGAGCAGTGAATGTTTCGAGAAACCAAATGGGCTCTTTCAATATCATTGGAAATAATACAGATATTTCCCACAGTTTCACGGCTATCTATAAATCGAATGTTGCCGGAACGCTCACTATCGCCAACAACATAATAGGTAGCACAACTGCTGCAAACAGCATTTTTGCAAGCTTCACGGCTTCCACATCGGCAGCCGCACAGCATTTAAGGGCCATTTTTACTGAGTCGAACGGAACAGTTACAATTACTCAAAACACCATTGCTAACCTGAGCAACGCCTATACAGATAATTTGAGTTCGAACACAAGGGGAATTCATACCACTGCAGGTGCTTCATCCATTACCAGAAATACTGTGCGCCTTATAAACAGTGCTTCATTGGGCGCAAGCGGGTCGGTTATAGGAATTGAACTGAGTGGAACCGATGGCGCCAATACGGTTTCTGAAAACATTATTTATAGTTTATCGAACAGCAATACAACTTTTCCGGGCTATGTGGCGGGTATTATTTTTAGCGGAAACACTGGAGCTAATATTGTGAATGGCAATTTTATCCACTCTCTGTCGGTCAATGCTTCAACTTCTTCAGCATCCATCTATGGTATTCGCATAGCAGCCGGAGCTACAACTTATTCGAACAACATTATCAGCCTTGGTGGAAACACAGCCACCACCATTTATGGTATTTACGAAACAGGCGGTGCATCAAATAATAACAATCTTTATTTTAATACCGTTTACATCAGCGGAGCGCTGAGTTCGGGAGTTACAAACAAGTCGTACGCATTGTTCAGCAATGCATCAACCAATACGCGCAATTTCAGGAACAATATTTTTGCCAATTTCCGCTCAACCACCAGTGGTGCAAATCTGCATTATGCTGCTTATTTTAACTATGGTGCAAATACAAACCTGACCTTAGATTACAATAATTATTATTCTCCCGGAACCGGTGGCGTAATTGGGTATTTTAACGGTGCAAATGTTGCAACAATACCTATTGTACCAACACAGGACGACAATAGCAGTGCTGTAGATCCACAGTTTGTAAATGCGGGTGGCACTGCGGCAGTCGATTATAGGCTTCAGGCGCAATTGGACGGGGTAACAGGTACAGGTATTGTGCTCGATTATGGGTTAATGGCAAGAGGTTCGCCACCCAATATGGGCGCATGGGAATTTAACACCAACCGGTGGAAAGGAAATATCAGTACCGATTTTGCAACTCCCGCCAACTGGACAGCAGGTGCTGTGCCGCTGGAAGGTACTTCTATAGTTTTTGCCGCCGACCCGGACCGGGATTGTGTTTTGGATATGAACCGTACGGTGGGAGATATTGTGAACGATCAGGCTGCTTATAAACTTGTAGTTAATGGCCGTCAGTTAACTATAAACGGAAACCTTTATTTTACAAATGGCGCTCAAATTGATGCAACTGCAGCAACATCGACCCTGATATTTGCCGGTAATGAGACCCAAACTATTCCTGATGCTGCCTTTGTGAATAATGAGATACCTAACCTTACCATTAATAATGAATATGGTGTTGTTTCATTAAGCGACCTAACCACCAACGGAACATTGAACCTTTTAAGCGCAAATCCTTCAGCCACTGTTGGCTGTCTCCATACCGGAGCAAGGGTAATAACTCTGGGGGCCGATGCTGTTACCATTGGCGATGGCGATGTAACAGGAATTGTAAGCCGCACAGCAATTGTGGCAAATAGAGATTATACATTTGGAAATAAAAATGCTAAAATATTATTTCTTGCACAAGGAACCCTTCCTACTTCAATAAGTGTGAGAATCAGCATTGGCGCAGCGCCTTCGTGGAAGACGGGAGCTGTTCAACGGTTTTACGATATTATCCAGACCGGCGCAAACCCGCTTGATCCTACAGCCGCCACCATCACTTCGGCCTATCTCGATTCGGAACTAAACGGAAACGATGAAGAAAAACTGGTAAACTGGTCGTACCGCTTTATTAATTCCCAGTTGTTTGAACATGGTCGGGCAAGCCACAATCCTTTTGAAAACTGGCTCAAACTTACCAATGTCAATATGGCCTTTTTCCCTGGGAATTTTAATCAGGTTCACATAGGTATTGATGAAAGTGAAATAGAAACGCTCACATGGAATGGTTCGGTAAGCACATCATGGACCACAGTGAACAACTGGACTCCAATGGGTGCTCCATCAGATTATGTGAATATCATTATCCCCAATGCTGCAACTACAGCATTCGACCCAATATTGCCGCCCGAAACCACTGTTAAAAGCATTAAATTAGAAAGTGGCGCCATATTAAATGCAACTACAAACGCACTGGCAACAATTACCGGAGGCGTAGGGGCATGGGTAAACGAAGGAGGAACTTTCAATGCGGGAACAAGTACGGTGGTTTTTACCAACGAACAAGCCACACTTTCGGGTGCAACCAATTTTAATAATGCATCAGTAGCGGAACAACCCTGAATATGCTGACAGGAAGCACCATGCGCATTGCCGGGGTAATGAATAATGCAGGGCTCTGGAGTACAGTTGCTGATGGGGCCACCACCGTTGAGTACAATGGCAGTAACCAAACGGTTGTTGTTCCAAACCCTGCCACCAACCGCTACTCAACGCTTATACTTAGTGGCAGCGGTTTTAAAACATTGCCGTCAGTAGCCTTAATATTCAATGGCAATTTCTCAGTTACCGGCACAGCGAGTACAATTGCTTTGAATGATATGGAAATAGCTGGCAATTTAACCATCGGAAGCAACGCTTCGTTTAATATAGACAATCATAAGCTTGATTTAAGAGGTAATCTTACCCTTAATGGAATGCTCGATGCCCATGAAGGATACGTCTATCTGGAAGGTACTTCGGCACAAACCATTAACGGAACGGCATCGAATACTATTTTTAAAAATCTTTATATACAAAATCCTGCAGGAGTTACTTCAAACAAAAATTTAACAGTCAACAGTATTCTCGATTTAAGCTTACAAAATCCTTCAACCACTAAAGGAAGTTTGGAAATGGCATCAACCTTTGAACTTAATATGGGCGCAGATGCTACAACTGTTGGAATTGGTGATGTAACAGGGATTGTAAAAAGAGAGCATGCTTTTTTAAATGGCGTTGAGTACAGTTTTGGCAATCAATTTACATCCTTAAATTTTTTAAATGTACCCGGAAACATAAAACCAACCTGGGTAAAATGTAAAATTACAATAGGCACCGCACCATCATGGAGAAGCCAAGCAATTCGGCGATATTACAGTTTTGCACAGAGCGGAGGAACCGATAGGGTGATTGCGAAGTTGCATTACCTTGACAGTGAATTGCATGGCGCTGAAACAGATGAATCGCAACTTGTTTTTTGGGATGCGTATGATCCGGCATTCGGGGTTAATAATTTTGTTCTATTGTATCCCAGAAACAAAAATGGTGTTGATATCAGCAATAACTGGGTTCAGTTAACAGGTCCTGCCATTAATTATCTTGCAACTTCAACCCTGTTAGATGTTAAGCAATGGGGTTTGAGCTATACAAATGTGGCTGTTCACACCTGGACTGGTGCCGGTTCGCCTACCTACGATGGCGATTGGAGTTTGCCCGGTAATTGGAATGGGGGGGTGCCACAAGCAAATAATGCTGTTCTAATTCCACATCCTGCCGATTTACCCGTTGATAATAATGGCGATTTACACCCATATAGAAATTTACTGCCAATTATAGCACCTGCTCAGGCAAAATCTGTTGAAATAGCCACGGGTGCAACTCTTAGTGCAACCGATTATGATATTACGGTTTATGGAGATGCCAATGCCTGGGTAAACAATGGTAATTTTATAGCGGGTACGGCTGAGGTTATTTTTGCCAATGGAAACCTGGCCTATATAGCAACTATAGCCGGAACTAAAACATTTTTATCCACTTCAATTGCAGGCGATTTTATTATTAGCGGCAGTGCAACACCAGATTTGACTACCAATGCGACTACCATTTCCATGAATGGCACTTCACCTCAAACGATTTCCGGAACTGTACCGCCCACATTCAATAACTTAACCATCAACAGCACTGGCGGTGTTATAAGTGCCTCCAATATCACAGTAAATGGGGCCTTAAGCCTGCAAAGCACCAACCCAGCGGCCACTCAAGGTTGTTTGCACATGGGCAGCAATACACTTACCATGGGAGCCGCAGCCACCACAACCGGCATTGGCGATGTTACAGGAATCGTGAAGCGCACATCTTTTGTGGCCGGCACAGCCTATACTTTTGGAAACCAGTTTACAACACTGGTTTTATCATCCGGCGGAACTTTGCCATCCGAAATCTCTGTGAAAATTACAATTGGCGCTGCCCCATCCTGGAAGCCGGAAGCCATTACGCGGAACTACGACATTATAAGCACAGGTGGAAATAACATTTCAGTAACAGCAATGTTACATTATCTTGACAGTGAGCTTAATTTCAATACCGAAGCCGATCTGAAAGTATGGAACTATGAGGTAGGCATTACTAAAACCAATGAAATTGGTAAAACCGATCAAAATACCACAGATAATTGGGTGAGAATTAACAACCTTCCAATTGCTTCATTTTCTTCAGGTTTCAATAATTACTTCTGGACCCTTTCAGGGAATGTGGTTGTTGTAATTGAGGGCAATAAAGGCTGGCGCATGATCGCTTCGCCTACGGCAACAACCTATTCCGATTTACTCGGTGGCTTTGTTACCCAGGGAATGACCGGATCAACTTATCCCCTCCGCCAGCCCAATTTCCTGTGGTTCGACGAAACGGAGATTCTAACCACCAATATGAGCTGGCGCAAGCCCGCAGCGCTTGCCGATAATATAAAACCCGGCAGGGGTTACTATTTTTATGTATTTGGCGACCTCCCCGGCGAAGACGAATACAACGATGTACTTCCCCGGGCCCTTTCTGTTACCGGCGCATCAAATTTCAATAGTGGTTCTTTCAGTTTTTCCGGATCAAACCACCCTGTTACGTTCACACCCCGCACAGGTGGGCAGTCGGGTAGCTCCGGCACATTCTACGACACCAACTTTGCCGATGAAGGCTGGAGCCTGGTTGGCAACCCCGGCACGCAAACCATAAACTGGGATGCCCCGGGCTGGACCAAAACCAGGGTTGACAACGCAATATACATCTGGGATCCTTCGGCCAACAGCGGCAACGGCGACTGGAAAAGCTGGAACGGTTTCACGGGCACTCTCGGGAACGGGCTAATCTCTCCGTTCCAGGCATTCTGGGTAAAAGCCAATGCAGCCAGTCCGGCATTAAGTTTTACCGATGCAGTGCTTACAACAGGGGACTCATTCCTAAAATCGGAAGAAATTGACCCATGGCCACCAGCCATAAAAGTGGTGCTTGAAGCTGCGGGATTAAAAGCAAATATGTTCATATCGTTTACAGAACAAGCCGTTGAGGGGCCCGACCCGTGGGATGCATATTATCTTGAATCGCTGAATAATTCGTGGGTCGAATTGTACAGTTTCTCTTCGCCATTGCACAGCGGGCCGCTAACAATCAATAATCTTCCGGCTCCCGGGCAAAAATTATTAAACCTGCCTGTTTTTGTTGATGGCCTAAAAAACGGAAAACCATTGAGCGGCGATTATACAATTTCATGGGAACTGCCTGCAAACTGGCCAGCTGACTGGACAGTTACACTTCTGGACAATAAATCAAAAAAGGCGATTTCAATGAAAGAGCAGCAAAACTATCGCTTCAATCATATTTCCGAAAACCAGGTTTCAACAAAATCGGGCAATATCGATTTGCTGGCTTTAACTGAAATACCGGTTAAAAAAGTTATAAATGCAAATTCACTGAAATCGGGAAAACCACTTCAAGCGCCATTTAATATTGTTATACAGAAAGGCAAAACCGATCAGCCTGCCGGTTTTATCGAACCAAACCCAACCATCATGATGAGTTACCCAAATCCGTTTGGTTCAAACTTAACAATTAGGTTTAGCCTGCCGCAAACCGAAGAAATGACAATTTCTATCTACGATATTTTAGGGCGGAAACTGGAAGAGATAATCCGGGGAAATTATTTAGCTGGTATTCACGAAATTTATTGGCAAAAAAGTGGCATGAGCCCCGGAATATATTTGTTGGAGTTAAAAACTCAGGAATACAGGCACCTTTTAAAGATTAATCATCAATAATAATTATGGAAAATCTTAAAAATATGGAATTTGATAAACAGGTAAACCGGAAAGTATTTTCTGGAAATAGACTGATTTTCAGTATTCTTACCGTAATTATTTTGGTACTTCCTGTATTGTTAAATGCACAACAATCGAATTCCATTTCAATAACAGCATCTGCAACAGTTGTCACAAAAACCGGGATTGAAATGATAGCCATAAAAAATCTGGAAATCGATCTTTCAATGGCCGAAAATGGAATTATCAATGTAAATCCATTGCGCGACCCCCAGGTGGGGCTGATGATGATTAAAGGAAAACCGGAAACTTCGTTCAGCATATCATTTATGACTTCGGTTGAATTGCCGAACACAACCGGCCGTGGTACACTTAAGCTCGAATACCAGGTATTTGGGCTCGACATCAATAACCAGGCAGCCAGCGAACCAATCGATGCTGCTGTACGCAATTTGCGTTTTAACAGCGATGGTGAATATTATTTGTGGATTGGCGGACAAATTAATGTCAGCAAGGCCCGTCCGGGGAATTACGAAGGTGAGTTTACCCTTGAAGTTGAATACATTTAAAATGAATAAATACTTCAATATTGCATTTCTATTATTGGCGGGACTACTGTTTGCCGGTACTGGTGAAGCCCAGCAAATAAAATTCGGGTTGTATGCCGGAACCGGAATTACCTTAACAAAGGGCAGTGTCGATGAACTCAATTTCAATTCAAAACAAACTGTAATTATTGGTGGGAGTACGGTTTCAATTTCAGATCAAAACGATCAGTTTGCTGCAGTACTCACCATCGAAGGCCGGGCCGATTTGGATGTAACTGTTGAAATAAATGCCCCGGCAACACTCGACATCCTGGTTGGGGCTACAACTTATACAATACCTGTTTCACTCGGATTTGCTTATTCGAACCTGAACTCAGGAACAGATATTGCAACAGCAAAAACGGTTGCAGTGCAGGTTCCATCGGGTTTTAACTATGCAGCTTTCCCAATGCGGCGCCGAACTGCCGGGCCACCCGGGCCGCCACCAACTCCCGATCATGCCGGGTTTTCGCATCCAACTGCTACGGCTTATCTTTTTATTTTCGGCACTTTGGGGCCGGTTCCGTTAAGTTCTCCGGCAGGTATTTATACCGGGGAAATTGATGTAAGGGTAGAGTACTCAACTTACGATTGAAATGATAATTTGAAAAACAAAATAAATTTTGAACAGGTAAAATTGCAATACATGGAAAACAATAAACAAATAGGATTTATCGGTAATATACTGACAGTAATGTTGTTGCTGTTCGTTTTTATGGTAGCACCTTTGTTTGTGGAAGCCCAGTTTATTCAAATAAAGATTGACATTCCGCCTTCATCGGGAGTCGAAGGAATTGGGCCACCTCAGTTTTTATCGCGACCTAACCTCAAAACCGGTGAGGAAAATACATGGGGAATGATTGCATTTTCGGTTTATGCTTCCGAAAATATACAGCCACTTGTAAGGTTATATACATCGGGTTCAACAAAAGCGGGCCAACATTTCGATTTAAAACTGGCATGGAAAAATAATGGCGAAACATCTCCCCCTGCCGATATCAATTTTGTTGGCACACCTGTTTCATTCCCGCTGAGTAACAGTGGCAAACTTATCGATAACATAAAGGGGCGACCGGAAATGTTAAATGCCAAACTGTTTGTGGCTGTGCAAACTTCTGAACAGCAAGTAAACACTGTTTATGCTGAAAATATTGAAATACAAATTGAATATAATTAAATAAGATACCAAACCATTATATCAAAGAAAGGAGGACAAGCTAAAAAAAATGCAAAAAAAATTTAATTAAGTTAGCCATTATGGTAATGGCTTTTGCAGGAGGTGCAAAAGCGCAAAGCGCAAATGATGTAATTGCCGGAACGGCAACAGTATTTCAGGCTATCGTTGTTGATGGAGTAACCAATCTTGCTTTTGGAAGTGTTTCGCCCGGATTGGCAAAAACCATCGGTTTACAAAATGATGCCAGCGGCGGACAAGTAGGCGAAGGAACAGAAACAACCGGGGTTTTTACAGTTTCTGCTGCGGCCGGATCGAATGTACAAATACAGTTTACCACACTTCCGGCAAATTTAGTTGGCCCGGCTTCTGCTAACCTTCCTGTTGGAACTTATACTGCAGGATATCATACTGCTAATCCTTATTCCGGGGGTACTACATTTACACCGGGAACAGGAGCACAGGTTACTTCAGGTAATTTTCCAACCAATGATATTGGAGGTAGTGTGAATGGGATTTATGTGTTTTTGGGCGGCACTGTTACACCAGAGGCAACCCAGGCAGCAGGGGCATACACCGCAAGTATTACACTTACTGCTACTTACAATTAGTTTTAATTAAAAAATTTGGGAAGAACCGGGGCGGTGGCAAATCGCCGCCCCGGTTTCCAATTTTGCTTGTTAATTATTTAATGCTTATTTTTAATTCAATTATTGAGCCCACTCCGAAAAGTGAGTTTTAAAAATTAGTTAATTGTAAAGAAAAAAAAATAAACGATAACAAAATAGGAAAATTGCCGTGTCAATTTTTGATGGTTAGGTTCCGTAAAAATGGAAACTATCCACAAATTAGAC
>CAMTWS010000219.1:0-15978 GCA_947085485.1 uncultured Prolixibacteraceae bacterium | reverse complement strand
CCGTTTTCGGTATGGTCCACTGTAAACCCAAACTCCCCTAAATCGAGGCTGCCCACAAAAAGGTCGATTAAGCGTACCTCGTTTTCTGCATCAACCGCTTCATCGAGCGATACCGGGAAAAGACAGGTTTGTGCCCTGTTTTGTCCTATGATGTATTTACTCACGGATAAATGATTTTTAAAATGTTCGTGATTACTTCGTAATTCATACCTAAAGAAACAATGGCTGTGTTCGCTGCTGTTGATATGTCCCCGAGTTACTAACAAAATGCTGTTGGGTTTTTAGACAGTCTGACGGTTGGCAATATGGCCTGCAAGGGATTGCGGAGAACGCCAATATCAAGATTCAACGAAATTGATGCAGGTGATGAACTTCGCATACCACTAAAACCCTGCTCTTGTTATAACCTTTGTGTGTGCCCGGCATTGAGCATGTGCACACTTTTGTTGCTGGCAGTTCAAAGTCCCGCAACGCACATAATTGTCCAAAGAATAATCAATATTTTGATAGATTTTATGCTAATCTTATACACCTGAAATCGCGTTGTTTCCATAATATTTAGGTTTTAAAGCAAGCGATATTTTGCCAATTACAGTTGAAGTGTCAATTTTAATTGTCCACCAAGCCCCTGATTAATAATTTTCATTAATGTTGAAAGTCTGATGTCGGATGAGTTATTTTCAATTCTGGAAATGTAGGATTTGTTTGTCCCACATTTTACTGCAAGTTCTTCTTGAGTCATACCAAGTTTTGTCCTTGCCTCTTCAAGTAAAACTCCAAGACGGAATGCCTCAAACTGCTGTTCCCATTGTTCGCGGTTGGGTTGCCCTTTCTTACCGTACTTCTTGTCAAGTATTTGGTCTAAGGTAGTGATATTACTTTTTGTACTCATTTTGATATTCCTCCATTATTTTAAGTGCTTTTTCTATTTCTTGTTTTGGTGTCTTCTGAGTTTTCTTTAGGAAGGCGTTTCCAAGAACAACCAAATTCCCTTTGTCAAAAAAGGAGAAGATATGATAAATATTATTACCTGCTTCTACCCTAATTTCATAAAGACCTTTTGTACCACCCATGTGCTTAGAATACTTTTCAGGAACTTGCCGGGTTACCCGAATTAAGTTTAACGTCCACTCTATTTTTGCCTGAGCATGTTCAGACTGTTTCTCGTAGAATTCGAGAAAATAGTTTTTATAAGCAATAACCTGTCTCTCAAAAGTCATGGCGCAAAGTTAACTATTTGGACAACTAAATACAAATTTATTTTACTCAACTGAAATTTCAGAACTGTCTCTTTTAGAATGGCCTTTAACTTAAAAACAGCGCAAAATATGATAAACAAAATTTCGTTAGAATTAAATCACTTTTCCCCCTTCAAATCCGCATAACTAATCAATTTTATCCCTTTTTTCTGAATGGTTTGTTTTACTTTTTCGCTGGTGAAAACGCGTGTAACCCATTCGCGGTCGGGGCCCACATTTTCGTAGCCTTTGTGGCCAACGGTTTTCATTTCTTCCGAGTCTTTGGCGGGGTGCTCTACAAACAAATATTTGCCGGGAGCCAGTTTTTCGAGGTTTTCGCAGAATTTGTCAATCCGTTCTTCGGGTTTGGCATCGCGGCCCCAACCGCCGAAGTATTTCAGGTTGTTGGTTTCTGTATCCAGATTATACTCTTTAGCCAGCTTTTCTACCAGTGCTTTCAGTTTTGGGTCGAGCGAGGTAAAACCCATGTGGTTGCTAAGGTGCGAAATTTGCGGAACATATTTCATCGATACCTCAATCTGTGCGCGGAGTTCCTGTTCAACCTCTTCAATTTTCCAACTTGATTCCTGAATGGAGCTGTTTGCCGGGAAATTGTTGTTTTTCCAAACCATCGGGAAAAAATAGCCATCGTTGTCAACCAGGCTGGGACAGTGGGTAAGAGGCCGCCATTTCACAGTGCTCCACTCGCTGGTGAGTGTTAAATGAATACCTACATCGTATCCCGGATTTTCGGCCAGCATTTTCACCGCTTCAGGGAACCAGGCGCAGGGGGCCATCAGTTCCACAGAGCGGGCAATTCCGTTTTGGTACGATTCGATACAGGCTACGTTGGCTGCATGAAACGAACCGATATCGTCGGCACGGATCAACAGATGAATTTCATCAGTTGTTTTATTTTCCTGCGCCAGGGCGAACAGTGACATGAACAACAAAACTAAACCTGTTACTAATTTTGACATTTGTTTTCGATTTTTTTACAGTAAACTTCGCGTGCCACCTTTTAAGTCACGCTACCAGGGGTATTACCCGTTTTCCTCCTGATTTTCATTCTGATCGCTGCTTTCGGAATAGGTTTTTGATATGGAATGAGCGGCAAGCGGCGCTGTAAGATAGATGAAAACAATAATTAGCAATGCCTTTACGTAAACCGGTATAAGATTAAAAAAGAGGCCAACACCGATTAGCAAAAGCAAAATTCCAAACGAGGTTGCCTTTGTGGTTGCATGCAACCGACCGTACAAATCGTTAAAGCGCAATATACCAATGGCGGCAACCAAAATAAAAAAGGCGCCTGCAAGTATTAATACAGAAATGATGACATTAACCATTTTTTTGTTTTAAATACGTTGATACAGCTATTGTCCCGATAAATGAAATCAACGAAATTATCACCGGGACATCGAAATAAATTGCATTTTGAACCATTACCGAATAAACCAGGACAATGCCCACGATGATGGAAGCAATTAAATCCATGGCTGCTATCCGGTCGCTTACTGTCGGCCCTTTTATAAGCCGGATCAAAGAAATTATCATTGCTGTCATCAAGAACGCAAAAGCAGTGTATAAAACAATATCGGGTACAATTTCTGTCATTGCTTAACTGATTAATCTTTGAATCCGTTTCTGGATATTATTAATTTCCGAAATCATCGTCTGATCGTCTTCTTTAAATAAAACATGCACCAGCATTATTTTCCTGTCATTGCTGATGTCAACACTCAAAGTGCCCGGGGTCATCGACATCAGGTTGCTAAACAACAACAACCCGGCAGATGAACTTATGGTCAGCGGAAATTCGACGAACCCGGGGTTCGTTTTCATTTTGGGCGACAGAATAATGTAAGCGATATAAAAATTCGATTGCACCAGTTTAAACAGGTAAAACAGTATAAACTCAGGAATATAATATATCAGCTTCATTCTTTTCATTGTATTCTGTTTCTTAAAACCGTATCGATATAACTGGCAGGTTCTATCAGTTGGTTGGCAGCTTCCATGGTATAATGAAAAACTGTAGCGGCAAAAATACCCATTAAAAGACTTGCAAAAGCAAGAAGCGCAAGAGGGAAATAATCAGCTAACCTTAGTTTTACGATATCCTGATTTTCCATATTTCCCGGCTGCTTTTTCAGAAATGCTTCATTCCAGATTTTAACCATCGAATAGAGCGTTAACATCCCGGTAAGCAGCGCCACTGCTGTTATCGTGTAATTTCCGCTATCGATACCGGCTTTTATCAATACAAATTTGGCGAAAAATCCGGACAATGGCGGGACCCCTGCAAGTGCAAATGCCGGGACAATAAATAAAATGGCCAACAGCGGATTTTGTTTGTACAATCCACCAACCTCTTTCAGGTTGTAACTTCCCTTCAATTTACAAATCATACCGGCTGCAAGGAAAGCGCCTGTTTTGGCAATCATGTTGTGAATGGTAAAAAATATCGCCCCCCCGATTGCCAGCGGTGTAAAAATGCCAAGGCCCATTATCATGTAGCCAATCTGGCTAATGATGTGGTATGAAAGGATCCTCCGGGTTTCGTAATACGAAGCAGCAGCCATTCCGCCGGAAACCATAGTAAAACCGGCAACAATCAGCAACAGGTTGTGCCAGAATTGCTGGTCGTGTACAAAAAAGAGTGTAAAAAACCTTAAAAGTGTATAAACACCAACTTTTGTGATTAACCCGGCAAACAACGAAGTAATGGTAATATTTGGTGTGTGGTACGATGATGGCAACCAGAAATAAAGCGGGAAAACAGCCGCCTTAATCCCAAACGCCACAAAAAAGAGAATTGCCGAGGTATTCATCAGCAAAGCCTGATCGTCGTTTTTGAGGATTTCTGCCAAATGTGCCATGTTTAGCGTCCCTGTTTTACCGTAAAGCATTCCAAGCCCTGCCAGAAAAAGAAAAGAACCAACCAGGTTTAAAGCCAGGTATTTTATTCCGCCTTCAAGTTGTTCCTTTTTTTGGCCCATTGTAATCAGTACAACCGATGAAATAAGCATCACCTCGAACCAAACGTATAAATTGAAAACATCTCCCGTTATAAAAGCGCCGTTCATTCCCATGGCCAGAGAGAAGAAAAAAATATAAAAACGGGGCAGGGGAATCTCCGGGGGCAAAAAACGGATGGCAAAAAACGAAATGGCTGTCAATATCAGTGATGAAACCATCAGCATTAACGCGCTCAGGTAATCGATAACCAGAACAATGCCGAAAGGAGCATCCCAACCCCCCATGTTCAGGGTCAAAATCCCGTGTTCTTTTAATTTACCAAAAAGCAATACCGAAACCACCATCAGCGCGATACCCCCGAATGGCCCGACCCAAAGGCAGGCTTTTGGAGTACGGAAAATCAACAGGCTGATTATCAGTACAAATGGAATTAATATGGGCAATGCAATAATTGTCATTTTCGTGAATCGGTTTGTTTAAGCTGATCCAAATCGTCGGTGCCGGTAACTTCAAAAAACCTGTATTTCAGGGCCAGGATAAATACTACCATTCCAAGTCCAATCACAATGGCCGTTAAAACCAGCGCTTGTGGCAACGGGTCGGCCAGTTGTGCACTATTGGTTACACCTTCGCCAACAAAAGCAGGGCTTCCGGGAACAATTCCCGCAGAAAGGAAAACCAGCAGGTTTGTGGCATTGCTCATAAAAATTATCCCGATAATAAATTTCAGGATACTCCGGCGCAAAAGCATATAAACACCTGCCGTATAAAAAACCCCAACCAGTATAGCCAGTACTATTTCCATATTTTTTCGCGGGCCAATGAAAATAAAAACAACACGGTTACCCCAATAACAATGAAAAACACCCCAATATCGAACAAAAACGGGGTCCCAAATTTTATTCCTTCCGAAAAAAGAAACGGAATGGTTATCCAAACACCTTCCATTAAAGAAGTTTTTAACCAGATACCTGGCAAAGTACTAAAAAAAACAAAAAATAATCCAAGCCCGACAAACCCTTCAGGCTTTATCTTTATTTTTTCCTTAACCAGTTCGGGAGTGAAAGCAAAGCCTTTATATGCTATCGAAAGTCCTGCAAGTAAACCCCCGATGAACCCACCGCCTGGGTAATTGTGGCCGCGCAGCAAAATGATGATTGAAAAAATCACTATCAACCATCTTACATATTTCGATGCTATTTGCAGTATTATTGAATTCATGGTTTTCTGTTTTTTGATGTTAGCAGCGCTGAAACGCCGAGCGCGGCAATCACAAGCACGGTTACCTCTCCGAGTGTATCGAGCGCCCTGAAATCGACAAGTATTACATTAACCACATTTTTCCCAAAAGCTTTATCATAACTGTTATTGATAAAATAATCGGATATGGGGCTGTTAAAATCAACATTAATTGCTTTTAACGCCAGAAGTGTCATTGCGCTCCCAAAAACCAGGGCAATAATTAAATCGCGTATTTTTGTCGCTTTCGATGAAAGTTTGGCAAAAACCGGGAGCCTCTGCAGAATGAGCATAAACATTACCACCGTAAGTGTTTCGGCCAGAATCTGTGTAATTGCCAGGTCAACCGCGCTGTAATACAGATAAATCATGGCAAGGCCATAGCCTGTAACACCCATGGCAATGATGGCCGCAATCCCCGACCGGGCCAACACAGTGAATAATGTAGCCATAATCATTATCAGCGCCAGGCCCGAAATATATAAAGGCTGTAAAGTAAACGTGGCTCCGAGGTGCCAGCCGCGGGTAAGGTACAACTGTAACCACAACAATGCTGCGGTAAAAAGAATTATGGTTAAAATATAATACCGTTGATAACCGTGCTGAACCAGTTTTGTTTTTCTTTCTGATATAACAACAAAATTTTCAAGCGCTTTCGAAAATACTTCGGGAAATTTAACAGGGAAAATAACCTGGTTAACGCTTCGCCATTTATCCACAACCAACTCTTTTTTAATCAGTATGAATGATAATGCAGCGCCAACTGCTACCGTGAACAAGCTTAAAAAAAGAACTGTGTTGAACCCGTGCCATAGTTTGAGTTCTATTGCTACCGGTTCGGAATAGATTACCATAATTGCCGGCTCAACAAGCCATTTTGCAAGAAGATTGGGAAAAAGCCCGAAAAAGAGACTAAGCAAAACCAACAGCCCCGGCCCCAAAACAAACATCACATTTTTAAATTTTGGTACCGAATAGCTGTTTTTGGGTTTTCCGAGAAATACTTTAAAAAGTACGCGCATGGAAACAGCAAACATGAAAATGTTGGAAATTACACCAAAAATAAAGATAAGCGATCCGATACCGGGCGACTGCACATTGGTTTCATAAATCAATTCTTTGCCTAAAAAGCCGAGCATAGGGGGCAATCCGGCCATCGATAAAAGCGCCAGCAGCGATATGGCGAAAGTAATGGGAAACGACTTTACCAAACCGCCCAATTCGTTCAGGTCGCGGGTTCCGGTTTTCTTTTCAATAAAACCTGCAATCATAAAAAGTGAGGCTTTGTAAAATGCGTGGATAAACAGGAACAAAACTGCGGCTTTTATCGACAGTTTTGTATCGATGCCAATGAGCAAAATCAGGATTCCAAGCGCATTTATTGTAGTGTAAGCCAGAATCGCCTTTAAATCGGTTTGTGTAATTGCAAAATATGAACCGGTAAGCATTGTCAAAACCCCAAATAACGGGATAATAAAAGTCCATTCAGGAGTTCCTCCAAGTACCGGACTTAACCGGGCAAGCAGAAAAACGCCGGCTTTTACCATGGTTGCCGAATGAAGGTACGCGCTTACCGGCGCAGGCGCCTGCATAGCTCCCGGCAGCCAGAAATGAAACGGAAACTGTGCCGATTTGGTAAACACGCCCAAAAGTATAAGCAGCAATCCGGGCAGGTAGTTGCCGCTATCCTTGATTTTTTCGGCTCCCGCAACCCAGTCGGCAAGCGAATAACTGTCAACCACGCTTCCCAGCAAAAGTATTCCTGCCAACAGGAAAAGCCCCCCCAAAAATGTGATTACCAGTGATTGAAAAGCTGCTTTTCGGGCAATTTCTTTTTCGTGAAAAAAACTAATCAGGAAAAAAGAAAGAAAAGTAGTCAGTTCCCAAAAAATGAAAAGCTGTATTAAATTGGACGAAATAACCATGCCCAACATTGCCCCGCTAAACAGGAACAGGTAGAAATAAAATTTGTCGGTTGCTTCGTAGCCTTTCATGTACGAATGGGCATAAAGAAAAACCAAAGCCCCTATGCCGGTAACCAGCAGTGCAAAAGCCATGCTTAGCCCGTCGAGCAAAAATTCAATATTTATTCCAATCTCAGGGATCCATTGAATAAAAAGGCTTTCGTAATAATCAGGGGATATTGGCTGAATTTTTAAGATAAACCATACAAAAGCTGCTATTTGGATGATTGCGATCCAAATAGCTTTCCGGGATTTTATTTGTTTTGGCAAAATAAAAATCCCGATTGCCAGCAAAAAATATATTACCAGTAAATTCAGCATTCGAAATGTAAAATCCGTTTAAAAATGCGGTTATTTATTTTTGAAAGAAACCATCCGGATTGATCAGGGTTTGAATATGGCGACCAAAATCGATATTCGTTGCAGTCGCCGTAAGACTAAGCATGGGAACAGAAGCTTTCAGTGTTACATGGTAAACGGTGGTGCCCAATTCGGCATTCTGTTCTTCGTTATCGTGGTTTTCCCCCAAAGCAATCATCCTTATTCCTGAACCTTTTACCGCTTCCAGTATTTTTACATAAGGTTTGCCGCGTTCAAGCCGGGTACTGAATTTTACATTCTCCGGGGTTTCAATTACATTCAACAATATCACTTCCCCACTTTGCCCGCTTGCCAGTTGAGCTGCATATCCGGCTGCTTTCAACGAAGGTTCGTTAAAATCGACCGGGACAAGAATAGACTTATAATCATTTATCATCGCTGTTTGCTTTTCGTTTCCAAATACTAATCAACCAACAAATACAGCATTTTGTTTAGGAAACGAATTACCCAAACCATTCCCTTGTTCTTCCCTGTAGCTTATCCAGTACTTCGATGGTTATATTTACATCGTTTACAATTTGGAAATCGAACATGCCAACGCAAATAAAATCGGCGCCGTTTTGAAAAGCCCAGTTAAAGCCATCTTTGGGTTCAATTGCCCCGGCGGCAAGCACTTTAAATCCCATAACCGGAACTTTTGTGCGGTTGACAAATTCCACTGTCCGATCGGGGAAAAGACAAAATATATTGTCGTGGAACCGGTTATGGTCCAAATGCCGCTTTCCGTCAACTTCAAAAGGCACCCTGTTTTCCATGGGGTGGGCCGACCAGTATTGGTCGTGATGAAAGGTTTGCATATAATAATCGGGGACGATTCCCTGTGCATCGCAGGCAATCAGCGCGTCGATGGTATGGGCGCCCAGCCCGGCAGTGATTTTATTGCTGCGGATTTTTTCGAGCATTTTGTCAATCACATCCAATTTATTGTCGCGCACCAGCCAGTCGCACCAGTTTCC
The DNA here is from genome assembly GCA_947085485.1 of uncultured Prolixibacteraceae bacterium. Lineage (GTDB taxonomy): Bacteria > Bacteroidota > Bacteroidia > Bacteroidales > Prolixibacteraceae > Draconibacterium. The sequence goes on along the minus strand of CAMTWS010000219.1, from coordinate 7,218 downwards.
CTGTACCTGGATAATATCCATGCCGGCATCGACGGCTTTATTGATATTTACAAAAAGGTCGCCTTTTTCCATGTCGGGCCCAACCTGAACAATGACCTTGATTTTGCTCCCAGTCATTTTCCGGTACTTATTCATAGTATCCATTGTCGGAAAACCGATATTGATTGAGTTGATCCCTGCTTTTTCGGCGAGTATCAGCGTTTCAAAAATTTTCCTTTCGGTGTTGTAGGCTCTGAAAAGCGAAGGAACGTAAATCAGGTCGCGCGAATGTGCCCAGCCGCCAATGAGGTTTCCTCCCAAAATTAAACGGCTCAGTTCGTGTTCACCTATTTTCCCTTTCTGAAGTTCGCCTTTCAGTTCTTTAATGTCGGCCCGGCCAATTTGAATGGTGGCCCCCGACAAAGTATCGACGCCAAATTCACTTGCTTCGCGGAAAGCGCCTAATCCTATTATGCCAAGCGCCGGAATGGTTGCCAGGTTTTTCAATGCTTCACGGCGGGAATGAACTGCCCCCTGTCCTTCTATCAGCGTTGTATGGGCAGTTTTCTTTTTCAATTGAAGCCATGGAAGTGCATAAATCCCGTAACCCTTTTCTTTTATCAGAAAAATGACCAGCAACGCGAGTGTTTCTATTAAATTTTTATTGACGATGTAAAGATTTCCCTCGGCAGTTCCAAACAAATCGCCGCCAAATGGAGGGTAGGCGAAATAGTAAAGCATAAGCAAAATCACTCCTGAAATGGATGAAATGCGGATGAAAACTCCCAGGAACAAACCGAGGCCGATTAAAACCAATCCGGCCATATTCAGCGGATCGATAATTTTCATCAGCACTTCAGATGCTGCCAGCGATTGATAAAATCCGGCAAAGGGGCCTGTGGCATTGGCAAGATAACCCGCAGCGCTCCAGTTGGGAAGCAGCAGTTTTGAAATTCCTTCGTATAAAAAATGCCAGCCAATGGCAACCCTGAACAGTGTGATTGTGAGTTTTTTCCAGTTCCAGTCCTTCATAGAGTAGTTTTTAAATCGATTTTGAACAAAACAAAAATATCAATTTATTTATTTAAAAACCACAATTGGCAAATAGTATAATAGAAGCCCATATTTTCCTATGCGAACTATGTGCCTATTGTGGTTAAGTTTTGAGCCATAAAAAAAGGCTGCCCAAAAAATCGGACAGCCTCTAAACCTATTTGGTAATTTCTTTTTACAAACTATTTACGGCATTCAAATCTTCGAAAGCTATTTTCAACCGGGCAATTAAAGTTTCTTCGGCTTTTCTAATCCAAACGCGTGGGTCGTAGTATTTTTTGTTTGGTTTGTCGTCGCCTTCAGGGTTGCCGATTTGTCCTTGCAAATAAGCGCGGTTGGCAGCTTCGAATGCACGGATTCCATCCCAGTATGCCCACTGTGTATCGGTGTCGATATTCATTTTGATTACACCATATTGAATGGCTTCGCGAATTTCTTCGTGCGATGACCCCGAACCTCCGTGGAATACGAAATTAACCGGGGTTTTATCGGCCAATCCCAGTTTTTCAACGATATATTTTTGCGAGTTGTCCAGAATTTTTGGGGTAAGTTTTACGTTGCCCGGTTTGTAAACACCATGCACGTTTCCAAACGATGCGGCAATTGTGAAATTTGGCGATACTTTGCTCAACTCTTCGTAGGCATAGCAAACTTCTTCGGGTTGGGTGTAAAGTTTCGATGAATCGGCATCTGTATTGTCAACGCCATCTTCTTCGCCACCGGTAATACCGAGTTCAATTTCCAGTGTCATGCCCATTTTGCTCATGCGTTCGAGGTACTTTTTGCTGATTTCGATGTTTTCTTTCAGCGGCTCTTCAGAAAGATCGAGCATGTGAGAGCTGAACAATGGTTTTCCGGTTTCGGCAAAATGTTTTTCGCTGGCATCCAATAAACCGTCAATCCAGGGCAACAGTTTTTTTGCGGCATGGTCGGTATGTAAAATAACGCGAACACCATACGCTTCGGCCAGGGTGTGGATGTGTTTTGCACCTGCAATTGCGCCTAAAATGGCCGCTTGCTGACCTTCCATTTTCAATCCTTTTCCGGCATTAAAAATGGCGCCACCGTTCGAAAACTGGATCATTACCGGGGCATTTGCAATTTTGGCTGCTTCCATAACGGCATTAACCGATGATGAACCTACAACATTCACCGCCGGAATTGCAAAATTATTTTCCTGTGCTACCCTAAAAATAAATTGTAAGTCGGAACCTGTAACTACGCCAGGTTTAACTAAGTCTGCTATTTTTCCCATAATTTATTTGAATTATTTTGATTTGATTTGTCATAACTAACTGTCGAAGCAAATTTAACCTTTCAGTTTCGTGGTTGCAAGAATACTTTGTTAACTAAGATTAAATTCTTGATTATTTAATATTTGTGACGTAAAAATGTAAATTTGAAAAAAAAATGGCTCTGCTTATTTTCTATTTATTGGTTGCTTTGGTTATCTCTTTTATTTGTTCAATCATGGAAGCAGTCCTGCTCACCACCCCGCAGTCGTACCTTATTGTTAAATCTGAAAAGGGATATGCCTGGGCAAAAATTTTTATCGACTTAAAAAGGAATATTGAAAAACCTTTATCAGCAATTCTTTCGCTGAATACAATTGCGCATACCATTGGCGCGGCGGGAGTAGGCGCCCAGGCGGTTAAAGTTTTTGGCGAAGCTTATTTCGGAATTGTATCTGCAATTCTTACCATATTGATACTGGTATTAACTGAAATTATCCCCAAAACAATTGGTACGCGCTATTGGAGGAAGTTAACAAAAATTTCATCGTACGTAATACGGGGCATGATTTTCATTATTTATCCTTTGGTATGGCTGTCAGCAATTATTACCCGGGCATTTTCAAAAGGTGAAAACGAGTATTCAACCAGCAGGGAAGAAATTTCAGCCCTGGCAAGTATTGGCGCCGATGAAGGTATATTTATGGAAAAGGAATATAAAATTATTCAGAACCTGCTCAGGCTAAAGAATGTAAAAGTTTCTGAAATAATGACTCCCCGGGTTGTTGTAGCAGTTGCTGATGAAAATTTGTATTTATCCGATTTCCTGAAAAACAAAGACTTTCTGAAATTCTCACGCATCCCTGTTTATTCGGGTAATTTTGAAAATATTACAGGTTATGTGTTCAGGCAAATGGTATTTGAAAAACTTGCCGAGGACCAGCATGAATTTAAGCTAAAAGACATTAAACGCGAAATAGTAATTGTGCCCGATACAAGGGTTTTATTCAGTGTATGGGAAACCCTGCTTGAAAAAAAGGAACATATTGCATTAATTATCGACGAATATGGCGGAATGGATGGGATTGTAACCATGGAAGATATCATCGAAACCCTGCTTGGACTGGAAATTATTGACGAAAAAGATATGGTTACCGATATGCAGAAATATGCACGCGACAGGTGGAAAACCCGACAGGCAAAATACAATATGTTGGAATAGCTCAACTAAGGGAAGAATTTATATTCACTCATAATTTAAAAAATGAAAGTTCAGCTAATTTTATTCCTCGCCCGATAAGATAATCTTTAATCCTTCGATATAATCGCCATCTGCAAGCGCTTTTATTTCAAATTCAACAGGTTCGTTTTGTTTTACATTCAGAAATCCCAATTGAGCCTTATCTATTTCAAGGGTATAGGAACCCTGCGGCAGGTACATTACATAAAATCCGCCATCGTTAAAACTACGGACAGTTTGTTCAAAAGCGCTGTTTTTTCCCTTGATTATAATCCGCAGGCCTCCCTGCCCATATTGTTTTCCGGAACGTTCCAGCAAAACCGAACCTTCAATAATGCCCCCGCGGTAAAATGGGATTTCAATTTGTTTGTATTGGTTGGGGTCGGCAATAAAAGAGAATTGGTCTTTTAACGGGACAAGTGTCGGATCCGGAATTGCATTTCGGTTAACTCTCAAATTGTATTTATAATAGCTTTGAAGCTGGGTCAGCCGCAGAATGCTGTCTTTCCCAACAATTATTGTGGCAGTTCTGTCAATGTTTATACCACGATACGGTAACAATTCATCCCCCTCATCATATTTTCCTGAATTATTGTTATCGGCAAATAATATGATGGCGACGGCAGCCTGTCCGACCTGTTGCCTGTTGTTAAGTACCAAATGACTGTTAGGTGCATCGATCCCAATGTTCCCTGACAAACTTTGCTGCAACGATACATTATCATTTGTAGAATTTATCGTTGTGGTACTTCGTACCTTTTTAAGGTCGAAAGTTAGTCCAATTTGAGTGTATAAAATTTTGGTTTGTATTTCATAGGATGCATCAAAGTTCAGCCGGCCTGTTTTCATAATGGTTCGCGATAGTTGCAATTCGGTGTTTTGCAGCAAATTTTGGTGAATATTGTACCGGGCATGCATGCGAAAAAACATTCCCCTCACATAAACAGGTATTCCGGGCGATCTCGAAATTGTGTATGTTAGTGCAGAAGTGAGCATACCATTACCGGAATAGCTTGTCTGGTTTGAGCTAAAAATATTATCGCGATAGTTTAACCTGAGGTTTGCTTTGCCAATCCTTGCATTCAGGTCGGTCTGGAAGCGTGTATTGCTTCCTGACTGCAAACGGGTATGCTCACCGTTTAAGCGCAGGCCAAATGAGGTTTCTGATATTGTTAGCGGAATATAGATGTTTGCAGAAATTTCTTCTTTTGCACGCCGGGGATTAAATATTCCTTCACCATCAAACCTTGTATATATTCCATTCAAACTAAGGTTTGTGGGGTACATCACGCTGCCGGCTGCTCTGTAAAAAGCGTCGGGGGCGGCATCGATACTTAACAAATATTGTTTTGCAATCCGGGCCGATAATGTGCTGTAAAAAAATATATTGTCAGCATCAAAATCATTTCCAATGTGTTGTGCCCCTGCTAATACAGTTAACCAGCGGTTAAGGCCATAAGCAATGTTGCCATGTTCAACATACTGATCCCGGAGCGAGTCTGTCCATGCATATTCTGTGCGGCCCGCCTGAATATTATAGGACACAACCCCGCCTGGCAGAAATGTAAAAGGCACCTGCATTTGCCTGTCAATTGTTTTAATCTGGCCGGCAGGCGTATAAATGCGGAGGCTTGTCCGGGTTGTACCGTATGTAACCGGAACATCGAAGCGATAATATCCCAGTTCATTGGCACGCTGATAACCTGTCAACCGCTCGTTTATATAAATCTCAACTTCCGATTCCGTCTCAGTGTTACCATCTACCACATATTTTTCGTACATCCGGCGGGGTTCAATGGGGTCGTTTGTAACAGCAACTCCTTTTATCCTGAAGGGCAGAAGGCCTGTAGTACTTATTTGCCCGATCGAAAGGCCCGAAAAATAATTATTGTCACGAACAGCATAGCGCCAGCGAAGGCCGGAAGTACGCATTACAGAATTTCCGTTGGAATCAGTAAAACCATTAAAATTCCCCTGTAAATCGCCGCCAAGTAATTCAGCTCCACCAGTGAATGAATATCCCAGGTTTTGGGTTTGGTTGTTTATCACGGCATTTAATGAATAATCAATCATGGCGCCACCGAGAATTTTCCGGTTACGGCCGTAACCCAATGGGAAATCATCCGTTTGCCCTGGTAATTGTTCCATTCGTTTGCGGGCCCTTTCACGGGCCTTTCTTTCCTGAACCGGCAATTCAAGTTTGGTATCGAGTTGGAGTGTAAAGCGAAGAATGTTTACGGTAAAATTTAATCCGAAAATTTTTTCGAAAATTGAAGGGGTAAGATAAAAATCGGTTTCGCCAATTCGAAATTCATCCGGAGAAATGATATTTATTTGATTACCAACATTGATTTGTCCGGATTGAAGGTTTATCAAATAGGGATTATTTGGTGTGATAAAATTTCCTTTTAAGGTAAAATTTTTGGTATCAGGAGTAAAGTTTATTTCAAGGAGGCTGAAAAGTTCAATTAGCGGGAGAAACACCTGGTTGGTATTATAATCGTAATAACTATTGACATACACATACCCAATTGCAGGATGGTTAAATGCCAACAGCACTTCTTCCTTCTGCTGTGTTCTTGCTGTTGCATAAAACAGCAAAAAAGAGAATAACAGAAAGATACATGATTTCACGATCTTCAAATTGTAATTTTGGTTTATGTCAAAAAATGATCAGAATAAAAACCTGCTGCACTGATAATCAACCAATTTCTACAGGCACCAGTTTTATTTGATAGTTATTTCAGATTTGTGCAGCGTATTAGGCGCCTGAATCAGGTCATTTGCAGCCATGTCGTTACGGCGGGTTTCAAATTCAACTTCCAGGTTGTAGTTACCTGGTTTTACCCCGGCAATATTCATATCAAAACGGCGAATTACATCGAAATAGGCGGTTGTTGTACTTTGTGTTTGGGCAACCGTATTTCCGTTACTATCGGTTAGCCTTGCTGTCATACTTCCAAGAAAAGGCGCATTTCCCAAACGTTGCAGGTGAGATTTCAAATGTAACACGGTATCCGACTGGGAAGAAACAATCTCTTTAACCTTTATACCCGTTGAAGCCTTTCCTTTATGGTAAAAAACTGCTGTTACCTGCTCGAAATTAAAGGTTATGCGTGCCCCAATTCCTTCGGGTACTTCCTGTATAACTTCGGTAGCCTGCGGTTTGGCCAAAACCTTCATTCGCGTAAAGAAAAATCCCTGCTTGCGTCTTTGGTTTGGCAATACCTGGATACGCACAGTGCGTTGTTCGCCGGCAGGCAGCACAAATGTGCGCGGGAAAGCGCGAATCATGCTGTCAAGTGCGAATTCGGCAAAAGCCGCCGGGTCGCTATAATTCATAACCAGGTTACCATCGGCATCGCCTCCGGGATATCCGAATGCAAATGAGATTGTAACTTCGTAGGCCTGATCGCCTGTGTTGCTAACAAACAGGTCGCCCACACCACTGTTTTCGCCAATAAAAACAAACGAAGGCGCCAGGGCAATTTGAGCATTGACAGACAGTACCCAACTGGCTAACACAAAAAATGCGGTTGTGAATTTAATCTTCATCTTGAAAAGTATTATTTTAATAAATAACCGAATGATTGTTTTTAATCAAATAATGAGCCCACTCCGAAAAGTCGGAGGAGCAATTTATAAAATATTTTGTTGAAATGTTTGTTCATAAATAATTGCATATAAATATGATATTCAGGGAATTAAAATTGT
>CAMTWS010000218.1:0-15714 GCA_947085485.1 uncultured Prolixibacteraceae bacterium | reverse complement strand
AATTGATCAACGGAATGGGAGTTAAAAAAATTGAACAGTTTGGCACCGATATTCTTCAAATGATTCAGCATTACTGCGATGAAAACAATATTGAAAAGGGCGAAATTCCGTTGAAGAATATTCCTTTAAAAAAGAAGAAGGAGCCAAAGCCTGACACAAAAAAAGCGAGTTATGAACTTTTTAAATCAGGTAAATCGATTGCTGAAATTTCAAAAGAAAGGGGATTTGCTCATTCTACAATCGAAAGTCATTTGGCACATTATGTAGGTTTAGGCGAACTCGATGTAAACCAATTTTTAAGCAAGGAAAAACTTGAAAAAATAGTGGCGTATTTCAAAACAGCCGAAAACAAGAGTTTTGGCGAAGCAAAAACATTTTTTGGCGATGAAATTAGTTATGGCGAAATGCGGATGGGATTGAGTTATCTGATGAGCTTGGAAACTGGGAGAGCATAATTACTGCTAAAGCAGTAAATGTCTTATCATTTTAATGAAAACTAAATTAAATATCATAAAATTACCTTTATAGCGGTAAAATAGCTAAAATAGTTTTGTTTTCAATTTGCAAATAACATATATTTACCGCTATAACAATATTATTATGCTTGAACCAAAAGTATTGGCATCGATAATCAAAAAGCATCGCAAAGCAGCAGGCCTTAGTCAGCTTCAACTGGCAGAAATAGCAGGTGTTGGAAAAACCGCTGTATTCGACATTGAGAAAGGAAAAGAAACCATTCAGTTGGATACCCTGCGAAAAATTTTAGCGGCGCTGAATATTAATGCTCAACTAACCAGTCCGTTTATGTACCAAATTATTCGGGATGAGAACAGCTAAAATATTTGTCAATAGCATCGAAGCTGGAATATTAACTGAATTGGGTTTAGGGAAAAAATATCGTTTCGAATACATTAAAGGTTATCAGGGAACTCCGGTTTCTGTTACCATGCCTTTGAGCCAACCTGTTTATGAATTTGATACATTCCCCCCATTTTTTGATGGATTACTTCCCGAAGGTTTTCAGTTGGAAGGTTTGTTGCGGTTTCGAAAATTAGACAGGAATGATCTTTTCTCCCAACTGGTTGCCGTGGGCGTTGGTTGGCAATGTTACGGTTAAAGAGACGACAATATGAATCGTGCGGAATGGAAAAGTTGAACTTTCGCCTGCATACGATTTTATCAATTCAACCATAGTCTTAACAGGCGATATTGAGGAAATTGCCTTGTCGTTAAAAGGCAAAAAAAGCAATCTTAACCGGGAAATACTTGGCAACTATTTTGGCAAAGAACGCTGTAATTTGGCCGATATAATTATACAAAGAACTTTAACTACGATTCAATCGGAAATACCTTCATGGTTTAAACTGATAGATATTAGCTTTTTATCAGATGATATGAAGGATAAATACAGAAACCTCCTTCGGAAAAGAGTCGGTATTTTATTTTAAGATATGTAAACTTGCTGACGGGTCATTTTTTATAAAGCGAAATAACCGGTTTCAGGCTTTCATAAGTATTTGCAAAAACTTCTTTCAGTTCATTTTTTCCAAACCACCTTATTTCTGTAATATTTTCGTTGGTTTCGGGTGTACCGCCGTCGCTGCCCGAATAACTCATTTCGAACCAATGAGTTTCTTTTAATATCCAGTTTCCAAACAAATCATAAGAAGGCGATTGATAGATATGAAAAGTAGAAGGTAATGCAGCCGTTATTTGATGCCCTTTAATTCCGCACTCCTCGGCCACTTCCCTGATTGCAGCCTCATGTGCCGATTCTCCGCAATCAATTTTACCTTTGGGTAAATCCCATTTTCCATTCCGCCTGATAAAAAGCAATTTTTCATCACGAATAACAACGCCTCCGGCAGCAGGGATGGAAGTAAAAGCAGGTAAAAAAATCTCTTTCCAGAATTTTTCAGGGAATGAATGTGTTAATACTGCTAAATTGCTTTCCAATTTGGTAAAACCCAAAAACCAATCTCTTACTTCTTCCGGGGTAGTCAGATTTTCAAATTTTACCACTGCCTTAATAAATGGGAGATTGCCGGGTTGGGCAATCGCTATCTTTCTTTCATTCCAAAAAACTTCATACATTTGTTTTTTGAATTAAAATTGCACAATTTATATGAAATCTGTTGAAGTTGAGGTAACAAAAAAATTACTGGAAATAAACACCATAAAAATACAGCCAACCAATCCGTTTACTTGGGCTTCGGGTTGGAAATCGCCCATCTACTGTGACAACCGGAAAATTTTATCGTACCCGAAAACACGCACCTACATTCGCGACAGGTTTGTGGATGTTATAAAGGAAAAATATCATGACGCAGAAGTAATTGCCGGAGTTGCAACAGGCGCTATTGCCATTGGGGCGCTGGTTGCCGAAGTGTTGGGACTGCCCTTTATTTATATCCGCTCGAAACCTAAGGGACATGGTTTGGAAAATCTGATAGAAGGCGATTTGAACCCAAATCAGAAAGTGGTAATTATTGAAGATTTGGTTTCTACCGGAATCAGCAGTCTGAACGCTGCCGAAGCGGTAAATAACTTTGGAGGAGTTGTAATCGGAATGGTCGCTATTTTCACTTACAGTTTCCAACATGCAACCGACAATTTCAAAAAGGCCAATATCGAATTAATAACCCTAAGCCGCTACCAGATATTAATCGATACTGCAGTTGAAACAGGAGAAATTAACAGCGACCAGATAGAAACTCTGATGAAATGGCGCGAGGATCCATCCAGTTGGGGGAATTAAACCAAATAAAAAAATGTCATTGGAAAAATATACAAGCAGCGTAAAAATTGTTAATCACAACGAACAGGTTGTTTTTAATTATCTGGCCAATTTTAAAAACTTGTCGGGATACTTAAATTCGGGGCTGATTGAAAAAATTACGGAGAAAGTTCCGCAAATTAAAATAACCGAATTTACATCAGATCAGGATTCTTGCAAATTTAATATCACCGGACTGGGCCTGGCCGAAATACGAATTGTAAACCGCGAACCTTTTAAAACCATAAAAGTTGAGAGTTCAGGCGGATTACCGCTTAGTTTTACTCTTTGGATTCAATTAATTTCGGTTGACAGTTTTCAAACAAAAATGCGGTTAACACTTCATGCTCAAATGAGCATGATGATAAAAATGATGGCAGGCAGTAAACTGGAAGAAGGAATTGATAAACTTGCTGATACACTTTCTGCGTTACCTTACCAGTAAAGCCCCCATCCGGCCTTCCCCCGAAGGGTGAAGGAGAAAAATGGAAAGTTCAAATCACAAACTCCACCTCTTTAAACATATATTTTGAAATCGTCCCGTTTCTTTCTTCCAGGATTAACTGTCCACATTCGCCAATTTCAATAATTTTTGCTTCAAACGATTCGCCATGTTTTGCAAATAAGGCCCATTCATTCGCCCTGAAGAGTTGATTAAAATAGGTTGAGTCAATTTCATTAAAACCTCCCACACGAATTTTTTCGTACCAGATACAGATGTAATCTGAAATAACTTCCGCAACCATATTTACATTGTAATCCTTCCCGGTGATTTGCTTCAGCGAAACCGGATTTGGCGCATCGGAAACAAATTCCTCCTGGTTCAAATTCAATCCAACACCAATCACCGCCGACGAAAGATTTCTTCCTTTCACCGAATTTTCAATTAAAATTCCCGCAATTTTTTTGTTCTGAATATAAATGTCGTTTGGCCACTTTATCGAAACTTCATCTGTTTCAGTCTTTAAAAATTCAACCAAAGCCAGGCTCACCATTTTTGAGAGATAAAATTGATTGGCTGCCGGTAAAAATTGAGGAAAAAAAATAAAACTCGCCAGCAGATTTTTTCCGGGTTCGCTTTCCCAACTTTTTCCCTGTTGGCCTTTGCCCTTTTTCTGGTATTGTGCCAAAACGACAGTACCATGCTCTGCCGCTTTAGACAAAACAAGTTGGTTGGCATAGTTGTTGGTAGATTCAACCGCGTTCAGAAAGATAAATTTTTTGTCAGTCATCATATAAAAACGAAAATTACACAAAATAAGACTAAAGCAAAAAGATTATCTTTGTAAGGAATAAAAATTTTTATGACGAACGAAAAAGGAGAAACGGATAAAATACTCGGGGGAGTTTTGGAAGGAATACAAAGAATAAAAGGAAAAGAGATTACCATTGTTGATTTAAACACAATAAACCATACTGAATGTGGTTATTTTGTTATTTGCCACGGAACTTCCTCCACTCAAACCAATTCAATTGCCCTTTCGGTTGAAGAAACCGTGAAAGAAATAACAGGAGTTGATGCCTGGCACAAAGATGGTTACCGGAATTCAATCTGGATTTTGCTTGATTATGGAGATATCATGGTTCATGTATTTCAGAAAGAGGCAAGAGATTTTTACAACCTTGAAGGACTTTGGGCTGATGCCAAAACAACAAAAATTAAAGACGATAATTAATCATATATCATGACAGAAAACAAAGAGGATAAAGACAACAAAAACCAGAATAATCCTTTCAATCAATTTAATCCAAACAGGAAAAATGATGGAAAGGGGCCTAAATTCAATGCTTATTGGATTTATGGAGTTATTGCCATTGTTTTTATTGTGGTACAGTTTTATTTTAGCACCAGCCGCGGGCCGGTAAAAACCACCTGGAACGAGGTCCGTTCGACTATGCTCGTTAGCAATGACATTGAAAGGATTGTGGTTGTAAACGAAAAAATGGCGACGGTTTACATTAAAAAAAACCGGGTCGATAAGTATAAAACACAATTTGATACTAATTTTGCGAAGCCCGCTGAAACCGGTCCTCACTTCACATTCAATATTGGTTCTGTAGAAACCTTCGAAAAAAACTTAAAGGAAGCACAACCAAGCGGCGGTGAAGAGATTTCGCTCGAATACAAGGAAGAAAGGAACTGGGCAGGCGAAATCCTTTGGACAATCGGGCCATTCGCGTTAATCATTTTGCTTTGGTGGTGGATTTTCAGACGAATGAGCCGCGGTGGCGGTGGCGGGGCCGGTGGCATTTTTAGTGTTGGTAAATCGCAGGCGAAAATTTTTGACAAAGACCAGAAAGTTTCTACTACTTTCAAGGATGTTGCAGGACTTACCGAGGCAAAACAGGAAGTTGTTGAAATTGTTGAATTTCTCAAAAATCCCACAAAATTTACAAAATTAGGTGGTAAAATACCAAAAGGAGCTTTGCTGGTTGGCCCTCCGGGAACAGGTAAAACGTTACTGGCAAAAGCAGTTGCAGGCGAAGCTGATGTACCGTTTTTCTCTATGTCGGGTTCCGATTTTGTTGAGATGTTTGTTGGTGTTGGCGCATCGCGGGTGCGTGACCTGTTTAAACAGGCCAAGGAAAAAGCGCCATGTATTGTTTTTATCGATGAAATTGACGCCATTGGTCGCGCCAGGGGCAGAAACCCCAACATGGGTTCGAACGACGAACGCGAAAATACGCTCAACCAGTTACTTACCGAAATGGATGGTTTTGATACCAACACCGGTGTTATTATTCTTGCAGCCACCAACCGCGCCGATATTCTCGACCGCGCATTAATGCGTGCCGGGCGTTTCGACAGGCAAATTCACGTTGAATTGCCCGATTTAAATGAAAGGGCCGATATTTTCAATGTTCATTTACGCCCGTTAAAATTAAGCGAAAATTTAAAAGTTGATTTTCTGGCCAAACAAACTCCCGGTTTTTCGGGAGCCGATATTGCAAATGTTTGTAATGAAGCTGCTTTGATCGCCGCCCGTAAAAATCACGAATCGGTTGACAAACAGGATTTTCTCGATGCTGTTGACCGGATAGTTGGCGGATTGGAAAAGAAAAATAAAATCATTTCGATGGATGAGAAAAAAACCATCGCTTATCATGAAGCAGGTCATGCAACCATTAGCTGGCTGCTCGAACATGCGCACCCTCTTGTAAAAGTCACCATCGTTCCGCGCGGGAAAGCGCTGGGAGCTGCGTGGTATCTGCCCGAGGAGCGTTCCATTACAACCAAGGAACAGCTCCTGGACGAAATGTGTTCCGCATTGGGTGGCAGGGCTGCCGAACAACTGACTTTTAATAAAATATCGTCGGGCGCACAAAACGACCTTGAAAAAATTACCAAGCAGGCCTACGCGATGGTCAGTATTTTCGGGATGAGCGAAAAAGTTGGAAATGTGAGCTATTACGATTCTACCGGTCAGTCTGATTTCTCGTTTACAAAACCATACAGCGAAAAAACTGCCCAGATTATCGATGAGGAAGTAAAAGTGCTTATCGACGGGCAATATGTACGTGCACTGGAGGTGCTAAGGAAAAATAAAAAAGGACATGAAAAACTGGCCGATCTGCTGCTTGAACGTGAAGTAATTTTCAGCGAAGATTTGGAAACGATTTTTGGCAAACGCCCTTGGGACAAAAAACATGTAATTCCTGATAATGGAAATGCTGAACCTGAACAGAGTGTTTCTGCAAGCAGCGGTTCATGGGAGGATACAAAGAAAGAGGCTCCGGAAAATAAAACTGCAACAACTTAATATGAACCCGGCCCGGGAGGAAATACTGAATAAACTGAGGAGCGCTGTTCATCCAGTGCCCGAAGGACCGGATTTTGAGCAACCCATTTATAATTCCATCGATTTGCCTTTGGAACTGGCTTTCCAGGAAAATCTCGAAAAGATAAATGGGTTTGTTCATTTATTTCAATCCGAAGGTGAGCTTTTTCATGCTTTAAAAGAGTTTCTGTCTAACTTTCAAATGGAGAATATTTTTTGCAACGAAGATGAAATCAGCAGCCGGTTATACGCTTTTGGAATACCATTCCAACACAATTCAGAATTAACCAAAAACACAGAAGTTGGAATTACCGGTTGCGAATTTTTGATTGCACACACCGGTTCGGTGATGGTAAGTTCGGCACAAAAAAGGGGGAGGCAAATGTTTGTTTATCCTCCGGTACACATTGTAATCGCGCACAATAATCAACTTGTTGATTATCTTGAAAAAGCCTACTCCGGAATCCGCGAAAAATACAAGGACAACTTCCCTTCACAAATTGCCCTGATTACCGGACCCAGCCGCACTGCCGACATCGAAAAAACTCTCGTTCTGGGGGCTCACGGCCCGCGGGAGTTACATGTTTTCTTGTCAAATTGAATTTACTTCTACCCCTTGGGAAATGGCGGCTATTCTAAAGAAGTATCTTCTATTTTCAATCCAGTTGATACAGGTACAGCAGTAAATAAACTAATTGTAAAGAAGAATGTTATTTATTCGAAATATAACAAACTTAAAAACCTGGTTTTATTAATTTATATTACTGACAATCGGTTTGAGTTAAGTATATTTGAAATTCAGGTAATACAATATTTAGCATTTACATCAAATAAAGTATTTCAGAGCATGTACTATTATAAGCCAATGGAAGGGACAGCGGGAATTATTCAGAAATTATTTCCAATTTCAAAACAGGAATATGAAATATTGGCAAAAAATGAAATCCCATTACAATGCCATAGAATTCTGTAATAAGGATTTATTAGTTTTAATTTTCGTTTAGTTAGCGCAGCTTTAACCCAGTGTAATCCTTGCCTTACCTTAACCGGCAAACATTTTTTATACTTTATCAGCGCAATATTCTTCCAGGCTTTCCCCCAACGGGGGAACGGGAAGGGGGCTTTCCCATTCCCATTTTTCGTAAAAACTTTCTATTCCCGACTTCCATTTATTTTTTACATTTGCAAAATGGAAAAAAGTTGGACTGAAGTATACTTAACAAATCTAAAGCATTGAAAGGACTTGTAAAAAGAAGCTTAACCGGAATTGCGTTCGCAGCTATTATGCTTGCGGGTATTATTATTCATCAGTATGTTTTTGCAGTTGTTTTCACTGTTTTTTTGCTGCTCACACTCTACGAATTTTATAAAATCAGCGAAAACATTGGATACGAACCTTCGGCAAAAATTGGGTTAACCTGCGGGTTTCTGCTTTTCATTATATTCTTTCTCGCAGCCAGCCGGGTAATTCCGCAAAACTTTATCTATTTGTCTATTCTAATTCCGCTGTTTACTTTGCTCCCCGATTTATTCGACAAAAGGAAAAACGGGTTTAAAAACAGTATGATCACCCTTGCCGGATTGATTTATATTGCGCTTCCGTTTAGTTTGCTGAGTTTTATTATTATCCCCGAAAATAGCGCTGGTTCCGGATTTTATCCATGGATTTTGGTTGGGATATTCCTGATTATCTGGATGTACGATTCGATGGCGTATGTATTTGGAACATTGTTGGGCAAACATAAAATCTGCGAAAGGATATCGCCCAATAAATCGTGGGAAGGATTGGCCGGAGGAGCTGTTTTTGCCGTAATCATGGGAATTGTAAACTCAGTTATTTTTCACGAACTCAGCCTTACAAACTGGATTGTAATTGCTTTTTTGATTGTGGCTTTTGGTACGTCAGGCGATTTCTTCGAATCGAAGTTAAAACGTGAAGCCGGCGTTAAAGATTCGGGAAATATCCTGCCCGGTCACGGCGGAATGCTCGACAGGTTCGATACTTTACTTTTTGCCGCCCCGGTAATTTATGTTTGGATTAATTTATTTGGAAATACATAAAAGATGAAAATTCATAAAGAGGGAAAAAAAATAATTCCCATAGCATTTTTCACCATCGCCGTTTTAGATGTAATCATTTATATTTTTTTGCAGGATTTTCTGATTTTCTATTTCCTGATGGCGGCTTCGCTTGTTTTTGCAGGTCTGGTGGTTTATTTTTTCAGGGTTCCCCGCCGCGAAATAACAAAGAATGAGAATCATGTTCTTGCACCCGCCGACGGTAAAATTGTTGAAGTAAAAGAGGTATTCGAGAATGAATATTTTAATGACAACCGCATCCAGGTTTCTATTTTTATGTCGCCGTTAAATGTACATCAAAACCGCGCTCCGATTGGAGGAACGATATCGTATATAAAACATTTCAGGGGGGCTTATTATCCTGCTTTTGTCGAGAAATCGTCGCACCTGAACGAACGGTGTTCTACGGTTTTCAGAACAAAAAACGGAACTGAGGTATTGGCAAGGCAAATTGCCGGAACTGTGGCCCGCCGGATTTGCAACTATAAAAAACCGGGCGATATCATCGAACAGGGCGCCGAATACGGATTTATCAGATTTGGTTCGAGGGTAGATGTTTTTTTACCGCTCGATGCAAAAGTTACTGTTAAACTTGGCGTAAACCCAATTGGCGGGAAAACAGTAATCGCAACTTTATAATCGTGAAAAGAATAATCAGTCAGATACCAAATTTTATTACTTCACTCAACCTGGTTTCAGGTTCGCTGTCTATCATTTTTGCTATCGACGGGCATTTGGTTTGGGCTGCAATTTTTATTTGTATCGCGGCGCTTTTCGATTTTCTCGATGGTTTTGTGGCGCGGGCATTAAAAGCACATTCCGAAATTGGCAAACAAATCGATTCGCTGGCCGATGTTGTTTCGTTTGGAGTTGCCCCGGGAGCCATACTTTTTACTTTGCTTGAGTTCTCTCTTTTTGGAAAAAACGACCCCATTCACGAAATCAGCGGGAAGTGGTTTGAGTGGCTCATTCTTTTTTCAGCTTTCCTGTTGCCGGTTTTTGGTGCTATCAGGTTAGCGCGGTTTAACACAAATTCGACAGATGAAAACTTTTTCAGGGGATTGCCAATCCCTGCAAATGGTTTGTTTTGGGCTGCCATGGGATTAATGCTGCAGTCGCCAAAATACGCCGAATTGCTGCAATTGGTTTACACCACTAAAAACCTTGTAATCCTGGGAATTTTCATGTCGGGGATGATGGTAATTTACATGCCCATGTTTTCGATGAAACCCCAATCGCTGAGGTTTAACGAAAACTGGTATCGTTACCTTTTTATAGGATTATCAGTTTTACTTCTGATTGTTTTCAATGTGTACGGACTGGCATTTATTATTTTCCTCTACATCCTGCTGAATGCCATTTTTTACCTGCTGAAAGTGAAGTTCTGAGAATTATTCGATTTATACCAATAAAAAAGCCCCTGAAAACGGAAGAGACTATTTTCCATCGGAAAATATTAATAATACACCACGACAAATTAACTTCCGTAATCAAAGGCTTTATTTCATCAAATATTTCATATCTGAAATATTCACAGTTTATTCAACAATAAAAAGGGAAAGATGTTTTGAAAGGCAGTAAAAAACTTAGGTTTGATGATTTTTTTGTTTTATTTCAAAGGCGCAGCAAATTTCAATACATCATCGCCGGTAATATTCTGGTCGCATAAAATTATAAGCCGTTCGATTACATTCCGAAACTCGCGAATGTTCCCGGTCCAGTTAATTTTTTGCAGTTCGGCAATGGCATTTTCGGCAATGGTTTTTTTCGGCATTCCGTATTCGTCGCAAATAATCTGAATAAAATGATTGGCTAAAATCGGTATATCGTCCAACCGTTCGTTTAATGACGGTACACGAATAAGAATTACACTCAAACGGTGGTATAAATCTTCCCTGAAGTTGTTTTCGGCTATTTCGGACGAAAGGTTTTTATTGGTAGCCGCCACAACCCTGACATCGACTTTTATATGTTTGTCTCCGCCAACCCTGCTGATGATACTCTCCTGAAGTACGCGCAACACCTTTGCCTGTGCTGGTAAACTCATATCTCCAATTTCATCAAGGAACAAGGTTCCGCCACTTGCCTGTTCAAATTTTCCGATATGTTGTTTTACTGCTGAGGTGAATGCCCCTTTTTCGTGGCCGAACAACTCGCTTTCTATCAGCTCTGATGGGATTGCAGCACAATTTACTTCGATAAATGGTCCCGTAGAGCGGTTGCTTTGGTCGTGGATTCTGCGTGCCACCAGCTCTTTTCCGGTTCCGTTTGCACCGGTAATCAGCACACGTGCATCGGTTTTGGCAACGCGGTCGGCCATTTCAACTACCGATTTTAAAGCTTGCGATTCGCCTACAATTTCATAATTTTTGCCGACCCTCTTTTTTAGGATTTTGGTTTCTGAAACCAGGTTCGATTTGTCCATGGCATTGCGGATGGTAATCAGCAGACGGTTTAAATCGAGCGGTTTTTCGATATAATCGAAAGCACCTTTTTTAATCGATTCGACTGCCGTATCAATATTTCCATGCCCCGATATCATCACAACCGGTGTATCGGGCATAAATTCAACCAATTTTTCCAGCACTTCGATACCATCCATTCCAGGCATTTTTATATCGCAAAGAATAATATCAAATTGCGCCGTTTTTACTTTTTCCAGCGCTTTCATTCCATCTTCAGCCAAATCGACTTCGTATTTTTCGTACTCAAGAATATCTTTCAGCGTATTGCGGATACTTCTCTCGTCATCGATTACCAATATTTTTGACATGTAATTTTGTTTTTATGAAGTTGTAAAAATAGTTTTAGTTGAGGGAATTAAAAACAATCTGATCGTTTATTGAAAAATATCAGGTCTTTTTACAACTCTCATTAATAATTAGTTTCCACTTCGTATTCTTGGTTCCATTTTTACTCAGGTTTATATTTAACCTTTCGTACTTGTTGTTAATTTCCAATGTTTATTTATAATAGATGAAAGTAGCATAAAAAAAACGCCGCCCGTCTGTCGGCTGACGGACGAATGACGTTCTATATAATAATTAAACAGCGTTTTATGTAAAAATAATTTGCGTGCCGTCACCTCCCGACATGGCATACAAATCGCCAACTGTAATAATTGCTTTTACATGTTCACTTAAATCTTCGATGGTAAGTTTAAACATGTCGGCGGCAAGTTTACAGGCATAGATTTCGCCGCCTCCGGCAGTAATCATATCGAGGAATTCGTCAACTGGCGGAATGTCCAAATCTTCCATTTGCTTTTTCATCATTGCCGATACTCCTGCCTCAACGCCGGGAATTACGCCTAATAATGTTGGAAATGCCAGTCCGCCGGGCATTCTCATGCCTGGGTTTCCAACTACTGCTGTGTGCAGTTTATTCATCTGTTTTTTGGTGATTGCATCCAGCCCAAAGAAAGTAAAGAATAACTTGGTTTCAATTCCTTCCATCACCGCGCCGTTGGCCATTACCAGTGCTGCGTAAACATCTTCGATATTTGCTTTTGCGCAAATTATCATTACCTTTTTTAAAGGCGTTTCTTTTACTTCGGTCATAATTTTCAGTTTAAAAAGTTAGACACAACTTGCCGGTTTGGAAATCCCTGCGATTTTTGATGAATATTTAAGCGGCCCGCCCGGGAAAAGTTCATATAACCCTTTAATATCAACAATTCCCGATTTTCCTACTTTGCGGATTGACAACTGCGTTCCGGCAGCGCTCTCTTTTCTTAAATACTCCAACACTTCAAAGTGTTTGTTTGTAAGTTCAATACCTTCTTCTTTTGCCAATTCAACGGCAATTTCTTTCGACCAGTCGCCTGGATTTACCAAATATCCTTCGCTGGTAACTTCTACTGCTTTTCCTGCCAATGTTTTTTCAGACATAAAATTTTATTTTAAGATTTATTTATTTGTATTTGCTGCCATGTTCTTCATAAATGTTACAAAGAAACCCAGTGCACGCCTCATTTCCGGTTTGTTCATTTCGCGCAATACCTTGAAAACAGAATATTCCGGTATGTTTTCAGTTTCGATGCTCCCATAAATTTTAAAAGCATTATTTAGCCCTTTCATCATTTCGGGTTGGGTAGCAGTGCGTACGGTTTCCAAAATCGTAACCACATTATCTGCAAGCCCTCTTACATCTTCGGGTTTGTAATGAGTAATTATGTTGTCAAAGATATTTCCAGCCTCAGCAAAGAATTCAAAATATCCTTTTTTATCAAGTTCGTTCATTTTCTTTGTGAAATCAATGATAACCTCTCTAATAACCGGGCTTGCATCTTTAATCAGGTCATTAATGCTTTCAAACATTTCAAGAAAACTATTCATGTTTTCGACATTTCTTAAAATGCGCAAAGTCAATCCTTTTATCTGGTCGGGATCGAGGTTCACCATTCGGCTATCGAGATCTTCAACCGCAGTATCGTACAAATCTTTTCCTACAATTGAAAGGTCTGATACCAAATCTTCAAGTCGATTGGTTTTTAGCCGCTGCTGGTTTACATATTCCAGTAATAAATCAACCTTTTGGTTCAGCTCTGCAATTTGTGTTTGTAATGCTTTTTCTTCCATCGCTTACTGATTAATTTGCCTGTTTTTTTCCGGCCATTGTCATCAATGGTTCAACGGGCAGTTCTTTGCCTTTTAAAAGAATATGCCAGTAAATCCAGCGGAACATCACTTTTCCGTAGTGATTGATTTTTGTGTTTTTCAATAACCCGAACGGGCCAATTCCGGGAAGCGGAAAAGTTCCCGGCAGGGGTTCTGTTTCGTAATTAAAATCGATTAAAGCGCCTTTCCCGAAACCGGTTTCGATATAACAGTTGGCGTGCCCGTCGAATTTTGCATGAAGGGGACGGCCTTCGATTGCGCTCATTAAATTTTCGAAAAGTATTTCGGAAGCAAAGTGGGCCACCGAACCTGCTTTCGAAGTTGGAATATTTGAAGCATCGCCAAGCACAAATATATTTTTGTGTTGTTTCGATTGTAATGTTTCCCTATCGGTTGGAATAAACCGCATATCATCGCCTAAACCGCTGCGTTCAATCATTTCGTCGCCCATGTTCATCGGAACAATAGTCAATACGTCAAACGGAATTTCCTGCCCATCGTATGAAACGAGTTTTTTCTCTTCGTTATCAACCCTTTCAATATAAAAATCGGGAATAACTTTTATATTTTTTTCTTCGAGCAAATCCGAAAGCATTTTTGTGGCAATTGGTTTTGTAAAAGCTCCCGGCATTGGGGTTGCATAAGTAATATCAACTTTATCGCGAATTCCTATTTTTGTGAAATAAGCATCTGCCAGAAAAACAAATTCGAGTGGCGCCACGGGGCATTTGTATGGAAGTTCGGTAATTGCCATAACCAATTTTCCACCTTGCCAACCTTTGAAAAACTTTTGCAGCGCCAAAGCGCCTTCAATGGTGTAAAAATCGAAAATCTCTTTATACCAAAGTTTGTCTTTTAACCCGGGGGTTTCTTCGGGATAAGTTTTGGTTCCGGTTGCAATAATCAAATAATCGTAATTCAGCGCTTTGCCACCATCTAAATGAACTTTATTTGCTTCGGCTTCAACCCTGTCGATTGAAGAAAAAATCATATTCACCCCAGCCGGAATAAAATCTGCTTTCGGTTTAACCACATCCTCTTTATTGTAAATCCCAAATGGTATAAAAAGAAATCCCGGTTGATAATAATGCGTTTTAAACTGGTCAACAATTGTGATGTCCCAATCTTCCCTGTCGAGCGACTTTCGCAGTTTATTAGCCATCATCGTGCCGGCTGTCCCGGCGCCAAGTATTACAATCCTTTTCATTATATAGCTTTTTTTTAAATAAATATACGGGCAATATTACGCACTGAGAAAACAAAGGTGGCAGGTTGTGTTATGATAATTAACAGGTGGTAATAAATATCATAAGTTTTTGGTATTTTTAGCCAATAAAGCATGTGGAAAGTCATGAAAATTAGCAGTGTGAAATGTAGTTGTGAAAAATGCCAATTGAAAACGTTGTTTTTTTCACATGTTACTGTTGATGAACTAACTGATATTTGCGAAATAAAAGAAGAAAGAAGTTATTCGAATGGTGAGGTTATTATCAGGGAAGGGGATACAATCAATGAATTTTTATACCTGAAAGAAGGATTGGTAAAATTATCGAAAACTACATCCGAGGGGAAAGATCAAATTATAAGTTTTTCAAAACCTTTCGATTTTGTAAGCCTCCTAAGTGTTTTTTCTTCAGAAAAATATAAATATTCCGTTTCTGCCGTCGATAATTCGGTAGTTTGCATACTCGACTTAAATGTGGTGAAAAACCACGCACGAAAAAATGCGCTGTTCACCATGGATTTAATGACCCGCATTAGCGAAGCAACCGACAAAATAGTTTTGGAAAACCTTGAAATTAAACGCAAACACTTAAAGGGAAGGGTGGCACACGTTTTACTCTATTTTGCTGATTATATTTACGGTATAAATGAATTTGAATTACCGGTTTCACGCCGTGAAATAGCCGAATATATTGGTATGACAACAGAAAACGTGATACGTACTTTGTCGGAATTCAGAAAAGACAAAATCATTAAAATTTTTGGGAAAGACATTTTGATTGCCGATAAAAAGCGATTGGAAAGCATTTCTGAATTTGGGTAATCTCAATTTATAATTGATTTAACCAAAGTTTTATCCTGTTTTCAAATCCTCAGGGCGGTTCACATTCAGGAACAGGTTTGGAAATTTTTCGCCCCAATCCTGTGAATCAATCCAGGCTGTTTTTTAATACATCAAGCAAATCATGCATTTTATTTTCGCCTGAATTTAACCTTTTCCCTATTTCGTGTAAACAGTTTTTGCGATACAGTGCAATCAGTGGTTCCTTTTGGTTTCCGATTTTCTCAGGCACCAAATAGTTGATTAAGAAGACAAAAAAAAGACCTGAAAATTTTTAACCCAACTTGCAGCCCTTTCAATAAAATGAGGGAAAAATCAGCATAAAATCAAGTTTTTTCAGTCAAAAAGCGGCCGTTTTCCAGTTTTTTGTTTTATAACTGTCTGATATTCAATATT
>CAMTWS010000217.1:0-10856 GCA_947085485.1 uncultured Prolixibacteraceae bacterium | reverse complement strand
TCCGATCTCTTTTGCTTCAACCGCTGCGCTTCCTGATTTAAATAACAACTTATCGGACATTGAAACATAAACTTTCCCGTTTTTAATTTCAACCGATAATTCGTCGGATTTAAATCCCAGCAGCGCGTTTCGCAAAACATCGTTTAACCGTTTTGTAATCGAATCCTGGCGTGCAATGACCTGCCTGAGTTCGTACAGCGCTTTTTCCCTTTCAGCCAAAAGGCGCTCTTTCCAATCCAGTTCTTCCGATTTTTGTTTTAACGCCAGGTTAAACTGTTCGGCCTCCGAAAGTTTTTCTCCTGACAAATCGTTGTATTTTTTTTCGATGTTGGTAATCGATTGGTTCAAATCGGTAATGTTCCCTTTCAGGTTTGTAATGTTCTCTTTTAGCGATACAATTTCACTGTCCCTCAAATCGAGCGTTTTACAAAGATGGTCACGTTCGCCAATAACTGCTTTTACACGTTTCGTAGCCAAAAGATTTTTTTCGGGAATGGGTTGTCCGCACTGATAAATTGGTTTGCACGAGCTGATAAATAATGACAGTACGCCACCTAAAAAAATTAAACTGTTTGTTTTCATGACTTTTTGATTTTTTCGATTTCAATTAAATTAATGACTGTGGGCTAATATGATACATTTATCCTAAACTGCAAATATTGCCTGACATTTTTTGCGATTTTTAACAACCAACGCTTTGTTGCGATATAATATTTGGCCTTCCGGCGCTCAACTTTCCCAAAAGCCGGGGTTTATTCATAAATCTCAGCAATCCTTTTAAATTCATTCATCAAAAATTCCAGGTCTCTTTTGTCATCTGTTAATTTCTTCTTTGTTTTGTTGAGGTTCTTCAAATCTACCTGAAAATCATTGCTTTTATCGTTTGATTTTGAAATCGTGTTGTTGAGTATTTCAATGTAGCTGTCGATAAAATTTATCTGAATACTTAAAAAATCAAGATATGCCGTATTGATGTTATTCTCCATTAGCTTGTACTTCTCAGACTTTTCAAGCGGTTTTTTGAGCGATTCATTTTCAATAACTGTTTTCAATGAAAACCTTGTTGTGTCCATTAAAGCCCTATACCGCGTTTTTGCCATTTCCATGGTCAAATCCGCGTCTTTGTTGTCTGTTGAATTTTTAAACGTGTTCGCCAACTGGTTTTTATAGCCCGAAGCTTCATTTACGATTTGAATATACTTGCTCTCCCAGTTTTTAACAGCCATCCCAAAATTTGAATTAATAATATTCAGCGAATCGTAAATCTGGATGTAATCGTTAATTTTCAATGTAAATGTTTTAATGGCGTCGTCGTGAATTATTCTCCCTGTTTGGTTAATTCCTTTAAATTCACCTCCAAGTGTATTCCACGAATTACTAAAGCTGGGGTATTCTTTTTTAAAGCTGCTAAAATTGTCGGGTGCTGTAAATCCCCTTTGAATGATAACCTGTTTTTCTCCGCTGATAAAGTTGGTTTCCGATGCCGAAAAAGCCTGGTTGATTAAAGAATAAGCCGTTGAACTGATTGGGTTCGACTTAATAAGGCCTTGCACAATATCGTTGTTAACAACAGAAGTAATTAAATTCCGAATTCTTAAATTACGTTGCACTACCGGAGAATTCGGGTTTGTTTCATCGGTTTTTTCAATCAGCACATCTGATGCAATTTTTATCAATTGTTCTTTAAAATCAAATCCCATCGACTCAGAACTTGATATGTTATTGATACTAAGCATAGTTTCGCCTGCGCTTGAAACAACATTCAGTATTTTTGTATTTATTGCCAACGTACTAAGCGCAGTTGCACCGTCAAGAGCTGTTGAGATTGAGTGCTCAATTTTTTTGTAATCCTGAATATAAAGGCTTTTTATTTCACTGGCCTGCATGTTATTTGCCTTAATGAGTTCGTTCACCTGCTTTTGCAACAAAACAAATTGTGTTGAGTCTATTTGCCCAAAAGTAGCGGAGCTAAACCAAAAATAAATTGCGATAAAACCTAAAAATTTTGTTTTCATAGTTCTTTAATTAATATATGCCAAAATGTGAAATCATCTGGTTACGACCAGTTGTTTTTTCGGGCTAAAATAATAGAAAAAATCCTGGTTCTCTCTGTTAAAACCCAAACACTTTCTCTCCCCCAATCCATGTACTTTCAATTTTTGCCTTTAAAACTTCCTTTGGAGTAGCTGTCATTAAATCGGTGTCGAGAATAACAAAATCGGCCTGTTTGCCTGCTTCGAGGCTTCCTTTTTCATTCTCTTCGAACGAGGCTTTTGCCGCCCAAATGGTCATCGAGCGCAGCGTCTGCTCGCGGGTAAGGCCTTCTTCCAATTGCCATCCACCTTCGGGGAAACCGTTGTGGTCGGTGCGGAAAACCGAGGCATAAAAAGTAAACAGCGGCTCAATGTTTTCCACCGGGAAATCTGTTCCGTTGGGCAGCCAGCCATTTTGACCAAGCAAAGTCTGATAAGCATAAGCGCCTTTGATGCGCTCCGCTCCCACCCGATTTTCTGCCCACGTCATATCCGAGGTGCAATGTGTTGCCTGAATGGAAGGAACAACCGAAAATTCTGCAAACTTTTTAAAATCATCAGGGTTAATAATTTGAGCGTGTTCAATCCGCCAGCGGCGGTCGTTTTTGCCTTTCAGAAATTTGCCGTAGGTATTCAGCACCATCCGGTTGGCGCTGTCGCCAATGGCGTGGGTGGCCACAATATAATTGTTTTCGAATGCCAGTTGGCAAATTTTATCGTAATATTCCTGCAATTCAATCTGCAGCCCTCTGTTACCGTGATCGTCGGTGTAATCTTCCAAAAGCAGCGCCCCCCGTGATCCCAGTGCGCCGTCGGCAAATATTTTTATGGCATTTACAACCAACCGGTCGGTTTTTACCGTTCCATTTTTCACAAAATGTTCGAAATTTTCTTCCGTAGGGTTGAGCATGGCGTTGATGCGCATTTTCAGCTCGCTGCGGTTTTGCATTTCCTGTATCAAAATGATGGCGTTTTTGTCGAGGCCGCAGTCGGTAACCGATGTAAGCCCTGCGGCAAAACAGTTTGCCTGCGCTTCGAGCAGCGCTTTTTGCTGCTGTTCGTCCGAAATTTCAGGAATAAAACGTCCGATCAACCCCATTGCATTGTCGATTAAAATCCCGGTGGGCTGGCCGTTTTTCAATACCACTTCCCCACCCTGCACATTCGACCCGGCAGTAATTCCGGCTATTTCGAGCGCTTTTGAGTTGCACCAGCCTGCATGTCCGTCAACGCGAACCAGGTAAACCGGAATATCGGGAAACAGTTCATCCAGCTTTGTTTTATCCGGAAATTCCTTCACCTCCCAGTCGTTTTGATCCCAACTGCGACCGAGAATCCAGTCGCTGCCAAATTTTTCGTAATGGGCTTTAAGGCGTTCGTAAATTTCCTCTGTACTGGTGGTTCCGCGCAAGTCGGCGTATTGTATCAGGTTGTTTCCGTACCCGTTAAAGTGACAGTGGGCATCGTTAAAACCCGGGTAAACAAATTTACCTGTTGCATCGACAACATTTTCAGATGCATATTTACTCAGGATTTCACTGGTTTTGCCTTTCTCGCGTATTTTCCCGTTGATTACCGCAAAACTTTCAACTGTCGAAAAATCAGAATCAATGGTGTAGATTCTGGCGTTGGTAAGAATCAAATCTGCATTTTCTTTTTGTCTGCACGAAATCATTAAATTAAAAATAACTGTTAAAGCAATCAAAATCAATTTTATTTTCATCCGGAGTATACTTGTTTGTTATAAACGACCAAAAATACTTTAATTGTAAATAAGAATTGTTGTCACAATTTTATTTTTCTACGCTTACAGCACTTACCAACTGACATATATCAACGTTTGCGTTATTATTTTTGCGTTTTGCCAAAATAATGATTTAAAACTGCAATTTTGAAAAACATAGTTTCTATAAATTTTTACCTTTGTGTCCTGTTTTTATGAAAATCTAAAAAAGCATGTTTACAGTAGGCATATTTACCACACATTTCCCATACATTGCATTTGTGGTTTTCTATGCCTGTATTTTTCTTTTTGGTGTTAATACACCTGGCAATGATGATATTCATGTCGATGAAAGCAAATTCAACATTGAAGTACAAACAAGTGTATCATTCGTTGATTTAAATTCCAATTCCAATTTTCATTATCAAACTGATTTTGAATTTCACACAAATTCAGGCTTTGAGGAAAGTGTATTCAAAAGGAAATTAAATCACCACAGTACTCATATATCATGGCATTGGAAATTCTGTTTGTGCAATTCCCTTTTTTGCCGGCCTCCTCCTACCCTTGTCTAATTCATCTGTTTTAGGGCAATTTGTTTAATAAAGCCATTAACGGGTTTTATGTCATATTTTATTTTTAACATTTGCCCGGTTTTTATTTTTCCAACTATTTATTCATTTGAAAAATCGATTTTATGATAAGCCTTATTGGTATTAGTTATAAAACTTCAGCTCTTGAGGTGAGGGAAAAATTTTCAATGTCAAAAGAAGAAATAATCCCCTTTTCTGAATTCTTGCAAAACGAAACCGGAATATCCGAAATCGTTGTTTTATCGACCTGCAACCGTACAGAAATTTATTTTTCACAAAATAAATACGAATTCCACCTGGCAGCAAAAATGGTTTACAAAACACTAAAGCAGTTTAAGGGAATACAAAATAAATACTGGCACTCTTTTTACAGCCACACCGGCGCCGATGCAGTGCGACATTTGTTTGAAGTTGCCTGTGGAATAGATTCGATGGTTATTGGCGAAGACCAGATTATCGGGCAAATTAAAGACGCTTATGTTTTTTGTACCGAAGCAGCTTTAACCGATGCGGTTTTAATGCGGTTGTTTCAGAAATCGTTTGAAGCCAGCAAACGTGTGCGTACCGAAACCGGAATAAAAATGGGTTCTACTTCGGTTAGTAACGCCGCTGTACAGCTTTGTTCCAATCTTTTCGGCAACTTTTCAGATAAAACCGTATTAATGATTGGCGCCGGCGAAACCGGCAGCCTGGTTTTGCAGAACCTCGCCAAAAAAGGAGCCCATAAAATTTATGTTACCAACCGTACTGGGCAAAAAGCAGAAAAACTGGCCCAAAAACACCACTGTAATTCCTTTCCGTTTGAGCACATGGAATCTCACTTGTCGATTTTCGACATTGTTATTGTTGCCACCGGCTCCAGTGTTCCGCTAATAACAAAAACTGTTGCCGAACAATCAATCATAAAAAGAAACCATAAGGAACAGGTTTTTATCGACATTTCTGTTCCCCGGAACATCGAAGAAAAAGTGGAAGAAATTGATTCGCTGAAACTTTTTGTCATCGACGATTTACAGGCAGTTGTAAACACCAACATGGAAAAAAGAAAAGAAAGTGTTTGTGGGGCAAATAATATTATTGATGAAATAGTAGCTGACTTTTGTGAATGGCTGGCCAGCCGTTCATTGCGCCCTGCCATAAAAACAATTACCTTTAACATGTTAAAAATTACCAAAGATGAACTTTCGGGATTTATCAAAACCGATTCTCAGGAAACACAACTGGCAATCAACGAATTTTCGAAACATTTGGCACAGAAATACACACGTTTATTTATTAAAAACCTAAAAGAAATTACCTCCAACGGAAAGAACACTGAATCGTTGGAAATTATCAACGGGCTTTTCAACCTGGAAAACAAATAACCACAACAAAATGAAGAATACAATAAAAATTGGGACACGGGGAAGCCAACTTGCACTTTTCCAGGCCGAACTCACTAAAAAATTATTGTTTGAAAAATTCCCCAAAACAAACGTTGAAATTCATGTTATCAAAACAAAAGGCGATATAATTCTCGATGTTGCCCTTTCGAAAATTGGCGACAAAGGATTGTTTACCAAAGAGATTGAAGCGGCTTTACAAGACAAAAGTGTTGATATTGCAGTTCACAGCCTGAAGGATCTTCCCACATCGCTTCCTGAAGGTTTGAAGCTGGGCGCGGTTTTGGAGCGCGGCGAATTCCGCGATGCACTAGTTAGCAAAGACGGCCGCAAGCTTACTGAACTTACTGAAAAAGATATTATTGCAACTTCAAGTCTTCGCCGCCAGGCCGGGTTACTTCGCCTAAACAGAAATTTCAAAATTGTTGACATCCGCGGGAATGTGGAAACCCGCCTTCGTAAAATGGAAGAAGGTTACTGTGATGCAATGATTATGGCTGCCGCAGGTTTACAACGGTTAAACCTTGGAAATTATATAACTGAAATAATTGAACCCGATGTTATAATTCCCGCCACCAGCCAGGGTGTTATTGCCATCGAATCGAGAATTGGCGATCACCGGATAGATATATTTTTAAAGGAATTAAACCATCAGGAAACATGGAATGCCATAGAAACCGAAAGAGGATTTCTTCGCAAAATTGAAGGTGGGTGCCAGGTTCCGGTCGGGTGTTTTACAAAAATCGAAGGGGATTCAATTACAATTACAGGATTTGTTGCAGCCATCGACGGTTCAGAATATTTAACCGGTTCGGAAACCGGCTTACTTAGCGATACAGAATCAACAGGTATAAAACTGGCCGAAAAATTAATTGCCAGAGGGGCCGGTCGAATTTTGTCGGATATAAGAAAATAGAAATTAATGAGCCGCCTTTTAAAAGATAAAGTTTTTATTTCGACCCGGCCGGAAGGACAATCGGACGAACTGGCACAACTTTTTTCAAATGCCGGGGCAACTTTGCTCGAAATGCCTCTTATAAAAATACTGCCGGCCCGTTTAACCGAGGAAGAAAAAAACTGCTTTAAACAATTAAAAGATTTTCACTGGCTCATTTTTACAAGCCCAAATGGCGTTCGTTGTTTTTTTGAAAAATTAGGGGAAATACAAGGGGATCAACATTTACCCGAATCACTTCAACTGGCGGTAATCGGAAAAAAAACCGGGCAGGTTTTAAAACGTTTCGGATATACGGCGTCATTTATAAATCCAGGTTCCACAGGGAAAGATTTTGCCGGCGCTTTAATTCAAAAGATAAAAAACGATAATCATAAACCCGCTGTTTTGCTGGCGCTTGGAAATCTGGCCCGGACTGTAATTCAGGATCAAATCAATGAAATTGCTATTTGCACCCGCCTCAATTTATACGAAACAATTGCTCCTGAATCGCCCGATGAAAAAATAATGCAGCTTATTTTAACCGATAATTACGAAATGCTGCTTTTCACCAGTTCTTCCGGGGTACAAAATTTCCTGAAATTTGCAGGGGAAATACAACCAGAGAAAATTCGGGCGGCCTGCATTGGAGAAACAACATCAAAAACAGCCATCGAAAATAATATTTCGCCCAAAGTAGTTGCACAAAACAGCACTTCTGCGGGTTTATTCGAATCTGTTTTAAACTATTATAAAAAATAAAACATTAAAATTTACAGCTATGAATTATCCAGTTACAAGGCTTCGCCGCCTGCGCCAGTCGCCGGTTACCCGAAACATGGTACGCGAAACTTTACTTACCCGCAACGACCTTATAATGCCATTGTTTGTTTGTCCCGGACACGGCGTTGAAAATCGTATTTCTTCCATGCCAGGCAACTCGCAGCTTTCGGTTGACCTGCTGGTAAAAAAAGGCAAAGAATTGTTTGATAAAGGTGTTCAGTCGGTTTTAATTTTTGGAATTCCTGAATCGAAAGATGAACACGGGCTGGTTGCCTGCCAGCACAATGGTATTGTTCAGCAGGCTGCCCGGGCATTAAAAAAAGAGGTTCCCGAATTGTATTTGATTGCCGATGTATGCAACTGCGAATATACAACCCACGGTCACTGCGGAACTATTGTCGATGGCGATGTTCATAATGATCTAACGCTGGAAACTCTCGCCAAACAATCGGTTTCCCTGGCCGAATCGGGCGTTGACATGATAGCGCCCAGCGATATGATGGACGGCCGTGTGCATGCCATTCGAAGCGCTCTCGACCAAAATGGATTTTACAACATGCCTATTATGGCATATTCAGCAAAATATGCCTCGGCATTTTATGGCCCGTTTCGCGAAGCGGCCGAAAGCGCACCAAAATTTGGCGACCGGAAAACCTATCAAATGGATACAGCAAACGGAAATGAAGCGCTCCGCGAAGTAGCGCTCGATATTCAGGAAGGCGCCGACATTGTAATGGTAAAACCTGCCCTGAACTACATGGATATTATTTACCGCGTAAAAACCAGCTTTAATATTCCGGTGGCCGCCTACAACGTAAGCGGCGAATTTGCCATGGTAAAAGCCGCCGCTGCCAAGGGATGGATCGACGAAAAACGAATCGTTAATGAATTGCTGACCGGATTAAAACGCGCCGGCGCCGACATCATAATTTCGTACCACACCCAGGAAATTATTCAGGATTTATAAATTAAGAATTGTTCAGAAAATGAATTATAACAAAAGCATAGAAGCTTTTAAGGAAGCTCAAAAAAGCATTCCCGGAGGCGTAAATTCTCCTGTTCGTTCATTTCGGAGTGTTGGTGGCAATCCACTTTTCATTGCCAAAGCCAGCGGTTCGAAAGTGACTGACATTGATGGAAACGAATTTATTGATTATGTGGGTTCGTGGGGGCCTATGATTTTGGGGCACTCGCACCCGGCAGTGGTCGAAGCCATACAAAAAACTGCTGCTTTGGGAGCCAGCTTTGGCGCTCCAACTTTGCTCGAAACCGAAATGGCTGAGCTTATCAAAAAAATGGTCCCTTCAATCGAAAGTGTGCGAATGGTAAATTCGGGCACCGAAGCAACCATGAGCGCCCTGCGTTTGGCGCGCGGTTACACTGGCCGCGACCTCGTTATTAAATTCGAAGGTTGTTACCACGGGCACAACGACAGCTTTTTAATCTCGGCAGGTTCAGGGGCGCTTACTTATGGAATCCCTGACACTCCCGGAGTAACCAAAGGAACTGCCCGCGACACACTTACTGCAAAATTCAACGACTTGCCTTCGGTAGAACGGATTTTTGAAAAACACAAAAACAAAATTGCGGCAGTAATTCTCGAACCCATCACCGGAAATATGGGCGTTATTATTCCTGAAAAAGAATTTATTGAAGGCATTCGTAAACTTTGCAACGAGGCTAATACCGTTTTGATTTTCGACGAAGTGATGACTGGTTTTCGCGTAGCCAAAGGCGGCGCACAATCGTTGCTTGGAATAACACCCGACTTAACCACTTTCGGAAAAATAATGGGGGGAGGTTTACCTGTAGGGGCTTATGGCGGAAAACTGGAAATTATGGATCAACTGTCCCCCAAAGGTCCGGTTTACCAGGCAGGAACTTTGTCGGGAAATCCTCTGGCCATGGCTGCCGGATTAACCACACTGCGTTTGCTTAACGAAACAAAAAACTTCTACCAAAACCTGGAAGAGAAATCAGCGCTTTTGGAAAATGGTCTGCTTAACAATCTGAAAGAACTCGGTTTTAATGGCGTAATCAATCGTGTGGGTTCAATGTTCACACTGTTTTTTACAAATGAAAAAAGTGTAAAATCATTTGCCGATGTTACAAAATGCGACACCAAATTATTCTCCCGGTACTTCAAACTTTCGCTCGACAGCGGCATATACCTGGCGCCTTCGCAATACGAAGCCGGTTTTGTTTCCGGCGCACATACGCTTGAAGACATCAAAAAAACAGTGGAAGCCAGTTACATGGCATTAAAACAATTGAAAAAATAACACCACCCAGGAACAGAATTCTGGAAAATAACCGAAATGACAGAACCAATTTTATTGCAAACGCTTAAGGGAAAAACAACTGCCCGCCCCCCGTTTTGGTTTATGCGGCAAGCTGGCCGGGTGTTGCCTTCGTATTTAAAAATTAAGGAAGATTACACGTTTTGGCAGATGATGCAAAACCCAAAGATTGCCGCAGAAGTTACACTTTTGCCTGTGTACGATTTGGGTGTTGACGCCGCCATTTTATTCAGCGATATTCTTGTAATTCCCTACGCGCTGGGAATGGGCCTCGATTTTACCGACGACGGCCCGGTTTTCGAAAAGCCATTGGCATATCGCAGCAACCCCCTCTCGGGGTTAAACCCCGACCCCTCAAAACTGAATTACATTTACAAAGTGGTGGATGAAATCATAAAAACGCGGCCTGGCAACATTCCTCTCATTGGTTTTTGCGGAGCTCCGCTTACGGTTCTTTTGTTCATGTTGCAAGGATTGGGAAGAAAGGGTGATTTCCCCGACGCCATAAAATTCATTTATCAGAATAAAAAAATTACACAAAAACTGATTGAAGAACTTACCGATCTTTCCATTATTTATGCGCAGGAACAGATAAACCACGGCGTTGAAGTTTTTCAGTTGTTCGATACGCATGCAGGTTTGGTCCCCTTCGATTTATATGAAGAACTTTTTATGCCTTCGTTGAAAAAAATGGCTGCTGCTGTCCGTGCTAAAGGCATCCCGTTCATTTTCTTCCCTAAAGGACTGGCAACCGGAATAAGAAATATTACACCTGAACATTGCGATTTCCTGAGCATCGACTGGCAAACTTCACTGCCAACAGCCCGCGAACTGGTGCACATCGAAATTGGTTTGCAGGGAAATGTCGATCCGCGTTTGTTGTTTGCCAGCCAGGAAGAAATAGAAAAAACATTGGATAAGTACATCGATTTTGGCAGCAAAAACCAAAAATGGGTTTTTAACCTTGGACATGGATTTATTCCCGGGCTGCATTACGAAAACGCTAAATTCCTCGCCGACTGGGTAAAAAGCGCCGACTGGAAACGAAACGTTAAATCCAAGATCGGAAGAGCGTCGTGTAGGGAAAGAGTGTACGAGACTGAGTGTA
>CAMTWS010000216.1:0-4384 GCA_947085485.1 uncultured Prolixibacteraceae bacterium | reverse complement strand
TACTCCGAAAAGTCGGAAATTCAATAATTTTCATCTGTTTGACCCCTAACCCCAAAGGGGAACATCTGAAAATCATTGAATTAGGAAGTCCCCCCTTTGGGGGTTAGGGGGTCAAAGGACTTTTCGGAGCAGACTCAATATTGGTTTTAAAAGTAAAAGCAAATAATGCCGCCATCTGCAATTTGCAACAGTTAAAAAGGCTGCCCCCTAATGGAGACAGCCTTTTTGAATTATTATTTTATTAATTGATTAAACTGCTTTTGCCACAAGTTTTCTAACCCTGGTCGAAAGTTCGTAAACAACTGGTGTTGCAACAAAAATTGATGAGTACGTTCCAACTCCAATTCCAACCAGTAATGCAAATATAAATCCGCGGATACTGGCTCCGCCGAAAATGAAGATAACCAGCAATACCAGCAACGTGGTAAGCGACGTATTCATGGTTCTGCGGAGGGTGCTGTTCATTGCCATGTCCATATTATCGTGCAAATTACGTTTCGGATGTATGTGAAGGAATTCGCGGATACGGTCGTAAACAATTACCGTGTCGTTTATCGAATACCCGATAACAGTAAGGATTGCAGCTATGAATGCCTGATCAATTTCGAGAGAGAATGGCAACAACCCATGGAACATTGAAAAAACTCCCAAGGTAATAATGGTATCGTGGGCCAATGATAAAACACCTCCCATACCATATTTCCAGTTGTTGAACCTAACCATTATATAGAGGAAGATAGCGAGCAATGCT
The DNA here is from genome assembly GCA_947085485.1 of uncultured Prolixibacteraceae bacterium. GTDB lineage: Bacteria > Bacteroidota > Bacteroidia > Bacteroidales > Prolixibacteraceae > Draconibacterium. The sequence goes on along the minus strand of CAMTWS010000216.1, from coordinate 3,633 downwards.
ACAGTGACAGCAATTAAAGCATCCCTTTTAATATCATCAGAAATGGTTGGTCCCACTTTTTGTGAACTTGTACGGTAATTGGTAACAAAATCTTCGTAGGAAACATTGGTAAGAAAACCACCTTTTGTCAATCCTCTGAAAAGTGCTTCTTCCACCTCATTATCAACACTTTCCGACAATTCATCAATCTTATATTTTGTTGTAATGCGAACCTGGTTGTTCGATCCAAAAGTTTTAGCTTCGGGCGTTACACCAAATTCAGCGGTAAGCGCTTTTTGAACATCGGCAACTTTAACATCCTGATCGAATTTTACAGTATAAGTGCGGCCTCCCTGAAAATCGACTCCAAGTTCGAACCCGCGTGTTACAAATGAAATAACAGAAAGTGTTATCAGCGTTCCTGAAATTATGTAGGCAATTTTCCGTTTGTCAAGAAACTTTATTTTAGGATTGACCAGCCAGTTTGAAGTAATTTTGGCTGTGAAAGTAATTTTTTTGCTGTGTTTTAACTGCCATTCGAAAATTAAACGGGTTATGAAAATGGCAGTAAACAACGAAGTTACGATACCCACCATTAATGTAGTTGCAAAACCTTTAATCGGGCCTGAGCCAAATATATAAAGTACAATACCTGTTATCAGTGTGGTAACCTGGCCATCGATAATGGCTGAATAGGCGTTTTTATAACCATCGGAAATTGCAAGGGTGATCCCTTTTCCCGATCGTATTTCCTCCTGGATCCGTTCGTAAATTATAACGTTCGCATCAACAGCCATACCCATTGTAAGTACAATACCGGCAATACCCGGCAAAGTAAGGACAGCCCCCAGCGAAGCTAAAACCCCGATTAGGAAAAACAGGTTCGCCAACAGTGCAATGTTTGCCGTAAGCCCTGCTTTTTTGCTGTAAAAGAACAACATGTACGCCAGCACCATAACAAAAGCTACTGCAAACGAATACATTCCTGAATTGATAGATTCCCTTCCGAGCGAAGGGCCAACAATTTGTTCTTCCACAATTCTTGCAGGCGCGGGCATTTTACCCGATTTTAAAACGTTGGCAAGGTCTTTTGCTTCTTCAATGCTTTCCAACCCGGTGATGCTTGAACGGCCCCCCGAAATTTCATTCTGAACGGTGGGGAAAGAACGCACATAATCGTCGAGAACTATGGCAATTGATTTACCTATATTTTCTTTTGTCATTCGTTGCCATGTTTTTGCCCCTTCGCTGTTCATGGACATCGCTACTTCCGGGTTCGAGCCCAACTGGTCGAAATCCTGGCGGGCATCGGTAATAACATCGCCATCGAGTGGCGCGCGCCCATCGCGCGAAGTCACTTTCAATGCTACCAAACGGTAATAATTCCCTGCTTCGTCAACGGGTTTGGCTGTCCAGCGGAAAACCATGTTCTGTGGGAACAAATTTCTAACCTGCGGAAGGTGCATGTATTTATTAATCTGAATTGTGTCGCTAAAATGCGCCATTCCAACAATTGGCCCGGGATAGAGTTGTCCGGCCTGGTCGGTGCTTGGATTTAACAAAGCAAAAAGCGGATAATCTTTTTTGAAATCGGCCAGGTTGTCAACCGATGCTGAATCGGTAGTTGTGCCGCCGGTCATTTCGGCAAGCAATGAACTTTCTGTTTTTGTGGTATCGGTAGCGGCTGCTGCGGATGTTGCTGCCTTTAAAGAATCGGCTGTTGTTGTTACAAGGGTTGATACCTGCATCTCCTTTATTTTTTGGTTTGCAGCCAGCATGTACTGGTGAACTTCCTGGTTTTCGTAAGTTTCCCAGAATTCAAGCGATGCAGTCCCCTGCAACAGGTTACGAACACGTGCCTGATCTTTAACCCCGGGAAGTTCAACCAAAATGCGGCCTTTGGTTTGCAGTTGCTGAATATTTGGTTGCGCAACGCCAAAACGGTCGATACGGGTACGCAGGATATTGAACGAATTGTCGATAGCTGCATCGGTTTCTTCCCTGATTACATCGAGTACTTCTGCGTTTGTTGAGTTAAAGTTAACCCGGTCGCGCAGTTCCATGGTGTTAAAAACGGAAGCCATTTTTGCATTCGGGTCGATTTGCTGATAAGCATCCCCAAATATTGTTACAAAATCTCTCTGGCTGTTTTTCTGAAGTTCGGTTGCACGAACCAATGCCGCATTAAAAGTCGAATCGTTGTTATAATCAGACATTGCCCTGATCAAATCGATCACTGAAATCTCCAATGTAACGTTCATACCCCCTTTGAGGTCGAGCCCGAGGTTCATTTCCAACTCTTTTACCTCTTTGAAAGTAAATTTTTTCAGGCCCAAAAAGTTGTAAACAACTACGCCCGAAACCGAATCAAGGTAATGATATTCCTTGTCAGGATTACCTTGCGCATATTCAATGGCACGTTTCTCAATTTGTTTTGCTTTCCAGGTAAAAGTTAACTGGTAAACACAAACTAAAGCCAAAAGAATAGCGAATGTAAAAATTACGCCTTTGTTTTGCATATTAATTAATTTTTAATGATTAAAATTTGATTGTTTATTTTTTGAAAATTTTCTGAATCGCTTAATGAACAGCGAAGATCAGGGATTTGGAAAATCCCTGTCCCCGATACAAAAAGGTATCAGGAATTTACGAATTTAAGGGGGGGGACGTCGGGAATCGAATAAAAATAGTTTTTAAAAGCCAGGTAATGGTATGAATTAATCAGCGGGGCGGTTTGCGCTTGCACTTCGGTTTTTAAAACCTGGTAATTCCGTATCTGATAATATTTTTGGATGTATTTATCCTGCGATTTTACCTGGAATTTCCTTGACAATGTTTTTTGAACTGATGTTTTTACCCCAAAATCAGTTGATTGGTTAATCAAATGAATTGTATCGTTTGCTTTTTCGTCTTTAGTCGAATTGGCTTCAATTTCTACAATTTCAACCTGATTGTCTTCAAAATAAATATCAAACAAGGTAGCCATACCAATAACTGCCACAAAAAGCGCCAGTTTAATAACCAATTTCTTTGATAACTTTCTTTTGATAACCATTCTATTTTTTCTTTTTTCTGCTCCTCTCCCGTGGAGAGGTCGGAAGAGGCTTTTAAGCGGGGCAAATATACCGAAACATTTGAGGTTTGCAAAAATGAAGGTTGTAAATTTGTGGTCTGAAACACTTTGAATACTGAAATGCAAAATATTTTTGTTTACGGCACATTGCTTTCTTCGGAAATAACCAAAAAACTTACGGGAATAACATTAGAAAAAACCTGATTAGGGCCGGGCAGAAACTGGCAATTTATGTGCCGGAGAAAGACAAGGCGAAACACGAAAAGGCAAGTTCAACAAGTACTACTGAAAAGCAAGCTGTTACTGAGAATTCGGTGCCGGCAGCAACAAATGCTGAAACCGCCGCAATTGACGTTGAATTTGAATATTACACGGTTAGAAATGGCGACAACATTTGGAATATTGCTCAAAAATATGTTGGAATTTCAAGCGACGACATTATAAAGATAAATAATATCTCAAACGAAAAAGGGCTGGTTGTTGGCCAAAAACTGAAAATTCCAAAGAAATCCTGATCCTGGTTCTGAACCTGTATTTTGATAAATCAGGTTTTCAATGAAATTGAAATAATTGATTTTCAT
>CAMTWS010000215.1:0-22137 GCA_947085485.1 uncultured Prolixibacteraceae bacterium | reverse complement strand
TCTGCTCCGAAAAGTCCTTTGACCCCCTAACCCCCAAAGGGGGGACTTCCTAATTCAATGATTTTCAGATGTTCCCCTTTGGGGTTAGGGGTCAAACAGATGAAAATTATTGAATTTCCGACTTTTCGGAGTAAGCTCAAGGATAGGTACTAATTAATGAAAGACGAATAAATGGTGCCAGTAGTTAAAAACGACATAATTAAACGTGTCAGTAACAGGCAAAAGAATATCATTCAATTTATAAAAAAATTACATTTTTACTCATCCAGCATCAGCTTAGGTAGTTCCTTTGTAGTTTTTGCACCCAGTTTTTTAATGCTTTCAACCCGGCTTACCAGGTTCCCGCTCCCGGTATGCAATTTATTCATTGCATCGTTATAATTGATTTGTGAATTTGAAATGCTTTTCCCGATTCTTTCCATATCGGCAATAAAACCGACAAACTTATCATACAAAGCGCCTCCCTGCCTGGCAATTTCCATGGCATTGCGGGTTTGGTTTTCCTGTTGCCAGATAGATGCAATGGTGCGCAGGGTAGCCAGTAAAGTCGATGGACTGACCATGACGACTTTCATATCCCAGGCATACGAAAAAATATCCTGATCTTCCTGGATGGCAATACTAAACGATGATTCAATAGGGATAAACAACAACACAAAATCGGGCGAATTCAAATGCCGGGCAGTTTGATAATGTTTCTCGCTTAATCCTTTGCAATGCGCCTTTAAACTTAAAATATGCTCTTTCACATGTTTTGCGCGTTCTTCCTCGGTTTCCGCATTCACCGCTCTTTCGTATGCAATTAGCGAAACCTTTGAATCGACAATAATGTGTTTGTTGTCGGGCAGGTTTATCACGATGTCGGGCTGAATGCGCCGTCCGTCTTCCGAAGTATCGCTGAACTGCTTTTCGTATCCCTGATTTCCTTCATTTAATCCCGAGCGTTCGAGAATACGTTCCAACACTACTTCGCCCCAGTTACCCTGTTTTTTAACATCGCCTTTCAATGCTTTGGTAAGGTTATTGGCTTCCTCGCTGATTTTCGAATTCAGGTCGAACAATTTTTTTAATTCAGCACGCAAATCGGTTTGATCTTTTAATCCCTGTTTGTAGGTATCATCAACTTTTCGCTCGAAAAGCTCGATTTTCTCTTTCAGCGGATTTAAAACATCACCCATATTTTTCTGGTTGGCAGCAGTGAATTTTTCGCTGTTTTTCTCCAGAATTTTGTTGGCTATATTTTCGAATTCGGTGGTAAATTTCTTTTGCAAATCTTCCATCTCCTGCTTTTGAGTTGCGAGTTTTTCTCGCAGGTTGGCAAATTCCACTTCGGCTTTGGCTAATCGCTGCAATTGCAGTTCTTTTTGATTTTCAACCCGTTCCAATTGATTTGTCAAACGAACTTTTTCGGTTAGCAGATTATTTGCACGTTCTTCTAATTGAGCCTGTATTTTCCCATATTCGTTGCGGGTTTCAAGAAGTTTGTTTTCCGCCGGCTTCAATTTCCGATTAACAACAAGGTAAGATACTAAAAAGCCAATTAACAGACCAACAGCGATATAGACGATTTCCATTTTTGAAAGTTTTGAAAGCTAAAGTACAAAATTGAAGTAAGTAAAATAGGAGAAGCTTAAAAAGTATAAGCAGAATTCAAAAAAAGATATTTTATTTCTTATTTTAGTTTTTAAAACAAAAAAATGGATGTTAAAATCGAAGAAAGCTGGAAACAAGTTTTAGCAGAAGAATTTGAAGAAAGTTATTTTACAGAATTAACTGATTTTGTAAGAAATGAATACAAAGCCCACAAAATTTATCCGTCGGCAAGACTCATTTTTAACGCTTTCGACCAGTGTCCGTTCAGTCTGCTAAAAGTGGTGATTCTTGGCCAGGATCCGTATCACGGGCCGGGCCAGGCGCACGGACTTTGTTTTTCGGTGAATGATGGAATTGTTTTCCCACCCAGTTTACGCAATATTTTTAAAGAATTGAAAAACGATTTGGGAAAAGAAGTTCCTGCCAGCGGAAATCTGATTGAATGGGCTAAACAAGGTGTTTTATTATTGAATGCAACTTTAACTGTTCGGGCAAATCAGGCCGGTTCGCACCAGAATAAAGGTTGGGAACAATTTACTGATGCCGTAATCGAAAAAATAAGCAAGGAAAAGGAAAATGTTGTATTTATTTTATGGGGAAATTATGCCATTAGCAAAAGTAAATTAATCGATTCAGGAAAACATTTAATACTTACCTCAGTACATCCATCGCCACTTTCGGCCAGCCGTGGTTTTTTTGGAACAAAGCCGTTTAGTAAAACAAACGAATATTTAACGGAAAAAGGAGAAACGCCAATACAATGGCTATAAAATCCTTTGTGCATTTCGATATCCTAATTATATAATTGAAAGTTAATTAAGCACTTGGAACCTTATTCGAACTGAATCTAAATTAGCCCCCCCTCAAAATGCGTAATTTACGTATTGTAAAACCAAAACTATTCATTTATTTTTGCTTTTGTTACTCTCAGGAAAAACGCCTGCCAGTACCACAAAGTTTTAGCAAAATTTTATTTATTCAAACAGTTTTTAGGTTGTGTGCAATGTGTGCAATGAAAACAAACTATATATAAACTCAAGGGCAAAAAGTAACCCAGCCCTTTAAAAGAACCGGGTTACAACAACTATTTTAAATAACCGGGCTGGTTGAGTTAGCGCTCGCCAGCCCATTTAAAACTTTTCAAAAGTATGAAAAATTTAGTATTATTTGCTATGGTAGCAACAATGTTAACCATTTTTTATGGTTGCCAGAAAGATGAACATGTCTTAATTGACGAACAGCCAGATCAGTTGAAAAGCAGTCAGTACATATTCTTAATGGATGGCATTAAGAGTATAAACTAAGTGTTGAAGATAATTATCTTGTATTTGAAAATGAAAATGAATTTCAGAAATGTATCAACCTGCTTTCAGCGTTAGAAGATAGGCAATTCATGGAATTCGAAAAACAAATTGGATTTAAAAGTTATCGTCACGAAATGGAAAATAGAAAAGAATTGCAAGAGCCAATCTGTGATAGACTATTTGCAACATTATTAAATCCTGGAGGATATATTCAAGTTGAGAATTATCTTTTTAAGATTGATTTTAAAAACGAAATGGTTTTAGCATTAAATACAACGGAAAATAGTAAAGGAAATAAAGGTTACTTATTAACAGAAAGTAATTCGGTTGTTTTTAATTGGAACGATGACGTTTTTAGCCTTTTGAATCTGAATGGTAGTTTAAAAAGCGCCACAGCAGATTATTGCACAGTTAACAGAACTGACGAAAGTAATCTAATTTTAAGAAGTGGCGTAAATGATGGTTTTTCGCCGTTTATTAATATTACAGTAAATGCAAAGATATCATATCAAAACTATGGAATCTATCGCACATTTATTGCTTCAACTAAACCAACCAGTTTCAGCTCTTCAATGAATACAAAAATCACATTAACCATGACAAGTGTAGGTAATGTAACATGGGATTTGAATAATCTGTCCCCACAATTTACAACTGTTAATTTATCAGGGCAATATGGAAGTACATCGAGTAGATTAGATCAACGTTTTTTTAGTACAACAAGAAAAGTACAAGGATATCATGCAAATATCAATTTTTCGTGTTGTATCGACTTTGGTGCTTTACCGCCATATTTTAATGGCCAAACTTTTTATGCTAACCATTTTTTAGAATGCCCATATTAGATTGATTAATTAATAATCGGAGGCCTTTGATTAAAGGCCTCCTAAATTTAAATATAAAATGAAAAGTATTACAATTGTTTTTCTTCTATTGCTTTTTAATGCTAACAGTGTTTTGTCGCAGGAACAGTTGAGTAATAAAAACAATGAGGTTGAATTTGCTGCATTTGCAGCAAATACCACCAATTTTGATTTTGCCAGTAATTTTATACCCAAAATAGGTTATTCACGTATATTGGGAAATTATTTTAAAAGTGGTATATTTTACAGTCGTACTGCCTATTCAACCGGCTTAATTGATAATGATTTGGGCTTGAAAGGCGCATTTCTTCCATTATCAGTTTTTGGCCAACAATCAAAAATAACAACTAACTGGGAAATTGAACTGGCATTGAATGTTGGTTACAACATGCAAAGGGGTACTGTTGAAAATACAAATATAAACAACAACAGTGCAAAAACATATTCAACTGTGGCGCTTAGCAGAAAAATATATAAGAAATTTTATCTTTTTGGAAGTATCGACATTTGTGGAATGACAATACAGTTTTTATAGGAGTAAGATATCGGTTTTAAGTAATGTGATTTAGAGTTTTATGAACTACAGATATCTGGTATTCACATTTTTATTTTTTATTTCGTGTCAAAAAAACATTGAGATTGAAATGCCCTTTTTTGAAGGCTTACCTGTTGTAAATTGCTTGTTTACTACCGACGAACCAATAACTGTAAATTTAAGCTTTTCAAAATTACCCAATGATACCGCTTTTCAAATAATTGATAATGCTTTTATTACGGTTAGCGTTGAAAATGAATCGGCATTAATCTTAAAACACATTGGAAAAAGCAATTATTCAAACCCTGATTTAATTCCGGTAAAAGGAAGAGAGTATAGGCTTTCTGTTGAAATACCTCAATATAATAGGCTCACTGCAACAGGATTTATACCTGCTAGTAAAACTAAATTAATATCACTTAAATCTGAATCAGGCAACAAACAGGAACCTGTGTTAGGGACTGGTGAAAAAACGCTGATACCGGTTGAAAATCTGTTTTTAATATAATTCCAAGCGTTAAGTATTCAGTACGATTCTAAACATTTCCAATGATTTTTTTATTATTTCTATAAACATCTAAAAAGAATAAGAAATAAGGAACAAAAAATAAAAAAAGTGGAAAGTGGGTGCAGCGATATCCGAACCGCTGTTTATAAATCGCCAATCGGAATTCGCGCCACCCGGAATTCGACGTGACCCAGGGAAAACATTTGATTTGGGAAAGTCCGACTCCGGGGCCTTCGACTTTCTTTCTATAATTATTCCATTCATGAATCAAATACAAAATGAGAAAACCAGGAAACCTGTAAACTGAAATAGATGCTGGATACTGGAAAATTGATTCAATACAGTACTTTGAACCCGGAACTTTGAACTTTGAACTCGGGACTTTAAACTCTGAACTTTAAACTTTAAACTCTGAACTACCACTTATATACAATAGAGTTGATATTCATTCCGGCGCCAACCGAACAAAGAATCGTATAATCGCCTATATTTACCTCATGTCCCTCCATTTTTCCCTTCAAAACCAAATCGAGAAGCGTTGGCACTGTTGCTGTCGATGAGTTTCCCAATTCGCGAATACTCATGGGCATAATTCCCTCGGGCATTTCTTTAACTCCGTAGAGTTTAAATACCCCGCTCAAAATGGCTTCATCCATTTTTTCGTTTGCCTGGTGAATAAAAACTTTTTTAATGTCGCTTAAATCAAGGCCGGCTTTTTCAATGCTGTCTTTCACAACTTCAGGAACAGTATTTATAGCATAAATATAAAGCTTGTGCCCTTTCATTTTTATAAACTGCCGGTCGCTTCCAAAATCGGGGTTACTTGATTCGCCATATTTTAATAAAGAAGCATACTGTACTGAGTCAGTACGGCTTGAATGACTAAGAATTCCGATGGGTTCTCCGCTTTCAACGGCTTCAACCAGGGTAGCACCTGCGCCATCGGCATAAATCATCGAATCGCGATCGTGTGGATCTGATACCCGCGAAAGTACATCGGCCCCCACCACTACACCACGTTTCATAAAACCACTCTTAATGTAGGCATCGGCAATTATCATTCCCTGGGTCCAGCCAGGGCATCCCGAAATTACATCGTGACAAATACATGAAGGGTTTTTTATATTAAGTTTCATTTTTACCTTGTTGGCCAGTGCAGGCAATACATCGGTGTTTTCATTACCCTCGTAAATGTCGCCAAAATTATGTGCAACTATAATAAATTCAAGGCTTTCCATCGATATTTCTGCCGATTTGCATGCATCTTTAACAGCCATTGCTGCTATATCTGAAGTAACCTGATCTTCAGCCACGTAACGTCTTTCTTCTATATTGGTTATTTCCTTAAATTTTTTAATAATTTCTTCGTTGGTTTTATCGACAATTTTATTTTTCGAATGATCATAAAACTCATTATTCAGAAAATGGCTGTTTTTTATAATTCTTGGTGGAAGATAACTTCCTGTCCCTATGATTCTTGTGTAAATTTCCTTTCTCATTTCAATCCAACTTCTTAGCTTTCGGCTATATCGTTATATTTTTTTAATTCAAATTTATCCCCGTCAAAAACTCCGTACGAAAAGTTCTTAATCCAGTCGCCCAAAAGCACAAACCTGGCATTTTCATTAAGTGGTTCGTTAACCATTTGGTGACGGTGGCCAAAAATAAAATAATCTATCGGTTCCTGATTTAAAAAACTTTGAGCAAATTTATACATCCCGTCATTGTTAATATTAAATTCTTCTTCACTGTCGAATTTTGCAATTCTGCTCGATTTCGACCATTTATGGGCAATATTAAAAGCAAAATTGGGATGTAACCGCGAAAAGAGCCATTGCAGCTTACTGTTTGTAAATATTTTTTTAAGCCTGATGTATCCAACATCCTCAGCATCCAATCCATCGCCGTGCGCCAGAAAGAATTTTTTACCCCTGATTTCCCTGACAATTTCGTTTTTATGAACAATAACCCCCAGTTCTGAAGGCAAATAATCGAATACCCATAAATCGTGATTGCCTGGGAAAAAATGCACCGGAATCCCGCGATCGGTTAAATTGGCTATTCGGCCCAGAATACGGGTAAATCCCCGTGGCACAACTTTTTTATATTCCCACCAGAAATCGAAGATATCGCCCATTAAATACAGTTCCTGCACATCGTTATTAATATCGTCGAACCACTTTGCAAAAAGCATTTCACGCTGATAATTATTACTTAGTGCATGCGCTCCAAGATGAACATCGGAAATAAAATATATTTTTCCTTTTTCTATCAAAATAAAGCTTTACTTATTTTTCGTTGAATGATTTTATTCCCGGTCTTCTACTTCAGAATTCGTGCAAGAGCCCTGTCCAAATCAGTTCCGGCCAGGTTCTTTGCTACAATTTTCCCTTCTTTATCTAAAAGGTAATTATACGGAATTCTTTGAATGTTATAGCTGAGCCTGGCCTTATTGCTACCTTCCAAATCGCCCACGTTAATCCATTTCAAATTATCTTTATCAACGGCATCAATCCATTCGCTTCGATTAGTCCCAAGATTAACTTGATAAATTTCAAGTCCCTTTGATTTATATTTTTGGTATGCATCGGCCAGTAATGGATTAAGCAAGCGCGACCCCTGTTCTTCGGCAGCCCAAAAATGCAATAATACTACTTTACCCCTCAACGAAGCAAGCGCAATTTCTTTCCCATTTAAATCGGGCAGCACAATGTCAGGGCTGTTTAACCCTTCTTCTTCAATAAACTTTTTCATTTGTGCAGCCCTTTCGTCGCGCAAATACTGAAGCGTGTTCTCGTACAAAGCTTTTACCAGATTAGAGTTGGGGTAAATTGCATTTAATGCTGAAGCTGCTGTACGCATAGTTTGCAAATCCCGGATCACGTATGACTGATCTCTAAATTTTTGATACAATGCAAACACGCTGGCCATCGAAAACGGATTGTTGAGAACAAAGCTTGTCGAAAATTTAGTCTGTTCATCAATTATTGAAGCATATTCCTGATTCCACTTTGCCTTTAGATTTTCGTAATCGGTATTTCCCTGGTACAAATTAAAAAGCGACCTCAACGAATCCAGCTTGTGTTCCGTCCTGTTTAAATTCTCGGTCAGCTCTTTTATTTGGATTGATCCCAACGAACCCTGAACGATATATTCTTTTCCAAAATTTGCTGCATCGGCTTCAATAAATACGTTGTCAACAGAATCGACCAAAAGGGTAATAAAATTAATATCCGTCAACTTCAACAAGTAATAAGTTGGGATTGAAGTTTTGCCTTTAAATTCAAACCTGCCTTCTTTATCAACCTTAACTTTTGCATAGGGTACGCTTGTTGACACACGTAATTCTTCAAGATAAATAGTATCGCCTTCGGCATGAGTTATTTTTCCGCGTATTGAGAACTCATTTTTTTTCTGGCAACTACTTAAAAAAAATACTGGTACAAAAAGAAATATTATTAACCGGTTCAAAATCATGCTCTTATTATTAAAGGGCGTAAAATTAACAAAATCCCTAACATCAAAAACAGTATGGTTGAAAATAACATATTTTAAGAATTTTGCTTTTGGGTGATTTTCTTAATTTTACAGCCGCTATCTCGCTAAAAAAATATATGTTCGCCAATATTCGATAATCAAAGTGAAATTATATACTAATCTGGATTATTTTAACGCAAGGAAACCGGTTGTTACCATTGGCACCTTCGATGGTGTTCATTTAGGACACCAGAAGGTAATTTTACGATTGCAGGAATTTGCGCAACATCATAATGGTGAAACCGTAATTTTCACCTTTCACACACACCCCCGTCTTGTAACCGCTCCCAACGAAACCAATTTACGATTGCTTACAACACTTAACGAAAAAATTAATCTTTTTGAAAAATATGGAATCAACCATTTGGTGGTTTACCCGTTCGACAAGAGTTTTTCAGAATTATCGTATAGCAAATTTGTTAAGAAAATACTTGTCGAAAAAATTGGAACCCACTGTTTGGTTATAGGATACGATCATAAATTTGGTAAAAACCGGGAAGGAGGATTTGATTACCTTAAAAACTGTGCCGACAAATTCAATTTCAAAATTGAACGGTTGGATGCATTTTTGGTTGGCGAAGACAGTGTAAGCTCAACAAAAATAAGAGATGCACTTCAGAATGGAGAAATTGAAAAAGCCAATCATTATCTGGGTTATCGGTTCACGCTTCACGGAACTGTTGTAAATGGCAAACAGTTGGGCCGAAAGTTAGGGTTTCCTACGGCAAACATTGAAGCATCTGATAAGTTTAAGATTATTCCGGGCTATGGCGTTTATGCAGTAAAAGTTGGATTAAAAGGCGCTGATTACAATGGAATGCTAAATATTGGCACCCGGCCAACATTTAATAACAATGCCGACAACCGAAGTATCGAGGTGAATATCTTCGATTTTGAAGGAGATATTTATGGAAAAGAAATTACCCTGAAATTTGTCGGGAAAATAAGGGACGAAAAAAAATTCTACAATATTGAAATGCTTGTAAATCAATTGGGAAAAGATAAAATAGATGCGCTGGCAATCCTGCAGAATAATCTGTTATTTTCTGATTAACAGGCACGAAACCGGCAGATGGTCGGATGCCCTAAAATCGAATGCCTTAAAATTAAACGACTTGAATGTGTCGCTGTATAAAATATTGTCGATCCGGTATGATGGCAATTTCCCAATGTATGTCCGTCCAAAGCCTTTTCCCGAACTAATAAATGCATCGTTTAAATCGCCGCGCATTTGCTGGTATGAATAAGAAACGGGAGTATCGTTAAAATCGCCGCAAATAATTACAGAATAAGGTGTTTTATCGATTACTTTCTTTATCTCCCTGACCTGTCCGGCACGCATCTGGAACCCCCTCTTAAGTTTTCCCCCAATTTCACGAATCTCTTTAATATCTTCTTCCTCATCAATTCCGGGCGAATCGATGATGGCATATTTTCGGGGGTCGATCCTGTACGATTGCAAATGCACATTAAAAATCCGGACTGTATCTGAACCGATTAAAACATCGGTATAGATGGCCATGTTGTTTGATTTTTCGTACCTGATTTCTCCCATTTTGATAATGGGATAACGGGTAAAAGTCACCTGTCCCAATGTTGCGCTTGAACTGGCATAATGATAATGTTTTATTGATTCGAGGTTTTTAACTGCCTCCGTAATATTAAAAATTTTGTTTTTCCTCAACCGTGTTTCCTGAAGACAAATAATATCGGCATTCTGGTTGTCAAGAAAATCCAATATTCTGTTGGCGCTTTCTTTTTGGTCGGCCTCTTTTATGCCCGCAAAATTCTGGACATTGTACGTTATTATTTTAATTCCATCCCTGCCGGTATTTTTTCCGCCTATTTGAACGTATCTGTTTATAAATCCCCAACCCGCCAAAACCGAAACCATTGAAAAGAACAGAAACCGTGGTTTAACAATCGCCCAAAAAACAATAAATAAAATATTTGCTGCAACAAAAAACGGAAATGCCAACCCAAAAAACGAAGGTACCCAAAATTTATCGGGGGGAATGTAAACCGCCAGATAACTTATTAATAGCGCTAAAATCACTAAAATATTCAAAAATAAAAACAGGTATATAATCGCTTTTTTCAATTTCAATTCGCCGTTGGGATATTTTTTGGCAAGATAGGAAAAAGAGGTTAAATAATCATCTGTCAACGAATACTGTTCCGGCAGTAAACCATGCGGTTTTTACAATTCATATCTTTCCTGATTTCAATATCCTGAAAACCAAACCCGGTTAATAATTCAATCATTTTTGCTCCCAGATTTTCGTTGATTTCAAAAAAAAGCATTCCGCTATCGGCCAGGTATTTTTTTGCAAATGCTGAAACCGACCTGTAAAAAACAAGCGGATCGTTGTCGGCTACAAATAAGGCGATTTCGGGTTCGTGCCCTAAAACATTGGGGTGCATTTGCATTTTTTCGCTCTCCCTTATATAAGGCGGATTGCTGACAAGTACATCAAATGTTTTCCAGGGGAAGCGCTCCCATTTTAAAATATCGGCTTGAAAAAAAACGACACTCAAATTGTTTTTAAGCGCATTTTGCCGGGCAACTTCCAATGCTTTTTCAGAAATATCAACCCCAAATATTTCAGCATTTTTTAACTGGCTTTTTAAAGCAATGGCTATACAACCGCTGCCTGTGCCTATATCCAAAATCCGGCTGTTTTCGGGCAAATTACTTTGAGCGATCCACTGCGCCAGTTCTTCGGTTTCGGGACGGGGGATTAAAACCGAAGGGTTCACGTTCAACTTTAATCCAAAAAACTCCGTTTCTCCCAAAATATACTGGATTGGCTCAAAATTTTTTAGCCGAAAAACTATCGCTTCAATTTTCCTGAAATCAGCAGGCGCAATTTTTTCATTCTTTTTTACAACCTGGTCGGTAAAACCCCAGCCACACACCGCTTCAAAAATAATCCGGGTGAAACCTTCGATTTCAGTATTTGGGTAAAACCCTGTTAATTCTTTTCCGATATATTGAATAGTTGTTTTCATTTTCTACTTTTGTCGATGCAAAGTTACACTTTCGCTGCAAAATGAATATGCAAGAAAAATACATGTCGCGATGCCTCGAACTTGCCCTGCTTGGGGCAGGAAATGTCTCCCCAAATCCGATGGTGGGTTGCGTTATTGTTCATAATGACAAAATAATTGGCGAAGGGTTTCATGAAAAATATGGTGAAGCACATGCCGAGGTTAATGCAATTAACGCAGTAAAAAATCAGGGATTACTGAAAAAAAGCACACTTTATGTTTCGCTTGAACCTTGTGCCCATTTTGGATTGACCCCTCCATGCTCGTACCTGATTATTGAAAAGAAAATTCAAAATGTGGTTATTGGCACAATCGATTCGTTTGCAAAAGTGGCAGGCAAAGGAATTGATAGAATAATAAAAGCCGGAACCGACGTACAGGTTGGGATACTTGAAAAAGAGTGCCGCGAATTGAACAAGCGTTTTTTTACTTTTCACGAAAAAAAGAGGCCGTATATTTTTCTGAAATGGGCAGAAACTACCGACGGTTTTATTGATTTCGACCGCGCAAAAAATGAATTTGGCGAACCTACCTGGATAACCGGTGAAAAAGCGCTTGTGCGCGTACACCAAATGCGGGCTAAAGAAGATGCCATTTTGGTTGGAACTAATACAGCTTTAAAAGACAATCCGTCGCTTACCGTCAGGCACTGCGCGGGGCGAAACCCGGTCAGACTGGTTATCGACAACCATTTGCGGCTCCCCGGAAATCTCAATCTTTTCGACGGAACAGTTAGAACCCTTGTTTTTAATTCGTTGAAAAACGAAGAAATTGGGAATACTGTTTTTATCAAAATTGATTTTCACAAAAAAATAATTCCACAACTCCTGAGAAGTCTTTTTCAGCAGAATATCCAATCGCTCATTGTTGAAGGCGGCAAACAACTTTTGGAAAGCTTTGTCGAGGCCAATCTATGGGACGAAGCATTCCGGTTTGTTGGCGATAAACGTTTTACCAGCGGAATAAAGGCCCCAAAAATTTCAGGAACAATCATTCATTCAGAAAAAATAGGTCCCGACCAGCTTTTCGTTTATAAGAATAGAGGTTAATTAGGAATAACCTTGGGGCCACCGGGCATAATTTCAATTTTCAATACATTCTCGACATACTGAAAGTAATAGAACAACTTGTGGTTGACGTCAAATCCAAAATCTTCGTGTGAATTGTAACCGACAATTGGTTCGAAAAAGGCATTTTTAACCATTTGCGTCGCCTTATGATTCCAAGCCTGAACATATTGCCTGTTCCAGTTTTCGTAATAATCTTTTGTGCGGTACATTGCGGGGCTTTTATGTATGGCATACCAGGTTTCAAATTTTGAATCAAAAGTCTCCACCCCGTATTCAATGCTGTCAGGCTCAGCTTTCGGCCCCGATTTTTCAACTTTGACAATTCCTTTCGGCGCCGAACATGCCCATATAAGTACCAAAATCGACAATAAAATAAAAAGCTGCTTCATTATATTCATCCTTCCCAAAAATAAATCCTATTTGTGCTTACGAATTTTAAAACCAAATTGTTTTTGACCATAAAATTCATCAAATTTGGTCAAAAAAAGCAATATTAATTTAAAACGATGAACTGGATCATTTTTTGGCAAATTTTTTCTTTGGTTTTTATTGTTACCGCAATTCCGGTTGCTTTTATAATTATTTTGGAAAAACGCTCCCCATTTAAAACCATTGCATGGATTCTGGCGCTCATACTCCTGCCCGTTATCGGGCTTGTATTCTACCTTTTTTTCGGCCAGGAATACCGCAAACAAAAACTATTTTCGCGAAGGGGAATAAAGAGCCTAAGTAAAGTAAGGAGGCTTTCAACAAAACAATTACGTGAGATAGAACACACCGATTTGCAACTGGCTCCTGACGTTTTAGAGAAAAAAAACATTATCCGCCTGTTGCTTAATAATTCAAGTTCGTTGCTGACAACAGGTAACCAATTAAAAATACTGAATAACGGCACTGAAACATTTAAAGCAATTTTTGCAGCCGTCAAAAATGCAAAACACCACATTCATCTTGAATATTATATTATAGAAGACGATAAAATTGGTAACCAGTTAAAAGAATTACTGATTAAAAAAAGTCAGGAGGGAATTGAAGTCAGGATTATTGTTGACGATGTTGGAAGTTGGGATTTGAAAGAGAAATATTTCAGGAAATTACGGGAAAGCGGTATTGAAATTTATCCGTTTATGGAAGTTCGCTTTCCGAGGTTGACATCGAGGGTTAATTTTAGAAATCATCGTAAGATTTTAATTGTCGATGGCAAAATTGGATTTACAGGAGGTGTAAATGTAGCCGACAGATACATCGAAGGAAAACCTAAAATTGGGCCATGGAGAGATACCCACCTTCAAATTACCGGCGATGCGGTGGCTACGATGCAGGTGGTTTTTGCAGCCGACTGGTATTTTGTGATTAATGAAAACCTGACAGGTGAAAAATATTTTCCCCCGTTAACCGATGAAAGCGGGACCCCGGTCCAGATTTCGGCCAGTGGCCCCGACTCCGATTGGGAAATTATTGAACAGGTTTATTTCTCGGCTATTTTAAATGCAAAAGAATATGTGTATATCACATCGCCCTACTTAATGCCCCCGCAAACCATAGTTTCGGCGCTAAAAACAGCCGCGCTGAGCGGTGTTGATGTGCGAATAATTATACCCGAAAAATCGGACGCCACTACGCCTAAGTGGTGTTCGTTTTCGTATGTTGAGCCGTTTTTGGAGGCAGGTATTAAAATCTATTTCTACCAAAAGGGTTTTATCCACTCCAAAACTTTAATGATCGACAATATCTTTTCGACCATTGGCACAACAAACCTCGATTTCAGAAGCCTGGAAACCAATTTTGAAATTAACGCCTTTATCTACGAGAGGAAATTTACACGTTTAATGTTGAAGTATTTTATAAACGATTTACGAAACAGCCGCGAAATAAAACTGAGTGAATGGACGAAGCGCCCGTGGCATTTTAAATTGCGCGAATCGCTGGCGCACCTTGTAAGCCCGATGTATTAGCCCCCATCCCAACCTTCCCCCAAGAGGGGAAGGGGTAAGAACTCTAAAAAGGTAGTTTTCCTAAATCCAGGTTTCCGCCGGAAAGGATGATTCCCGCTTTTTTATCCTGAACATCGACTTTTCCCTGTAAAATGGCTGCCAGTGGAACGGCCGAAGATGGTTCAATAATGATTTTCATCCGTTCCCAAATCATCCGCATCGCTTCCACGATTTTTTCTTCCGAAACGGTTACAATGTCGTCAACGTTCTGCATGATAATGGCAAAATTTCGTTCGCCCAATGAAGTTAGCAACCCGTCGGCTATGGTTTTGGGACTTATTGAAGGTATAATTTTTTTCTCATGAAACGACCGAAAAGCATCGTCGGCGCCCGCAGGTTCTGCCGCAATTACTTTGCAATTGGGCAGTAAATATTTGGCTGAAAGGGCTGTTCCGCTTAATAAACCACCCCCTCCAACCGGGGCCATGATAATATCAAATTCCCCTGCATCTTCGATAAGTT
This sequence comes from uncultured Prolixibacteraceae bacterium, assembly GCA_947085485.1. Taxonomy (GTDB): domain Bacteria; phylum Bacteroidota; class Bacteroidia; order Bacteroidales; family Prolixibacteraceae; genus Draconibacterium. Next base: position 7,220 of record CAMTWS010000215.1, on the reverse strand, counting down.
CTTTTGCGGCAGTTCCCTGACCGGCAATTACTTTAAAATTGTTGTAAGGGTGAATTTCGGTTGCCCCGGTTTCGGCCACAATCAGGGCAAGTGTGCTTTCGCGTGCCTGCAAAGTGGGTTCGCAGTAGGTAATATTTGCCCCATAACCGGCCACTGCTTTCTTTTTTATTTCAGGCGAATTTTCGGGCATTACAATATGTGCTGTAATCCCGCGCATTCTTGCGGCCAAAGCCAAAGCGGCAGCATGATTGCCCGATGAATGTGTTGCAACCCCTTTTTGAGCTTCGTCATTTGATAACGAAAAAACAGCATTGCAAGCTCCCCGAAACTTGAAAGCTCCCACCTTTTGCAGGTTTTCGCACTTAAAAAACAAGCTGCCCCCAACAATTTTATTGATGCTGGAACATGTTAAGACCGGAGTCCGGTGAGCATATTTTTGAACAATGAGGTGAGCTTGTTCGATGTCGGAAAAAGTGGGAATTGTGATCATGTTTAATATAAATTAAAAAAACAGTTTTAAATTTTAACCTTGAGACCGCTCCGAAAAGTCCGAATTCATTGATTTTTAACTCTTTTACCCCGGGCCACTAAAGGGGAACTCGTTGAAAATCAATGAATTCTTTCAAGCCCCCTTTAGGGGATTTAGGGGTTTTAGACTTTTCGGAGTAGGCTCAACCTTGATTATTCCGCCCAAATTTCTCATTCAGTAAATCGTAATCTGTATTATAAATCGACTGGCCTGAAAGTTCTTTGATTCGTTTTAACCCTGAAAAATAGAGGAAAACTAAAAATGCAAGAAAAACTACCGACAACCATTCGATTCCTGTAAAAAGGATAAAATTGTAAATGCCGTGCAAAATCATGGGGTAAAGAACCGCTTTCAGTTTTAGCCGGCGCTGCTGTTTCACGTAAAATTTTGCCATCCCAAAATAGAATCCCATTGTAATGCCAAAAACAGCGTGGGCAGGAACTGCGGTAACCGCCCGTATAATGCCCGTACCAAAGCCATTCCCCATTACATACAGCAGGTTTTCGACAGCAGCAAAACCCAGCGAAATAAAAACAGCATAAACAATACCGTCGAATTTTTCGTTAAACTCCCGGCTTTTCCATATCAACAAATAAAGTGCGATGAATTTGAACAGTTCCTCGGAAAAGGCAGCTACTGCAAATGCATTCCAGGCAGCGGCCCCCAATCCGGTAAACAAACTGGTAAATCCACTTAAAAATCTTTCGAGAAACAGGATAGGAATAACCGTTAATGCGCCAAAAAACAGCGAAAGAAACAACAATTGCAATGGCTCTCTTTCGTATTTATCGCGAAAATAGATGTACCCTGCAATTATAAAAACGGGCGCCAGGGAAAGGATAAGTAGATTCATCTTTTATATATTTGAGATGTGAGTATTGAGATGTGAGTATCAAGAGTTGAGTATCAAGATTTGAGATTTTGAGTAATGAAATTTCAATTTTCCAATTTCAAACTTTGAACCCTGAACTTTGAACCCTGAACTCTGAACTCTGAACTCTGAACCCTGAACCCTGAACTCTGAACCCTGAACTCCTAAATACTTTTTATCAGTTCTTTCATAATCAAGGTCATTTTGGGCTCTGCTTTCATTGCCACTGCCTGAACTTCTTCGTGCGAAATTTCAACTATTTCGCCCGGAACTCCGCTGTCTGTCACAATCGAAATACCAAAAACCTTTAAACTCATATGCCTTGCAACAATAACCTCGGGAACAGTTGACATTCCAACAATATCAGCCCCCAGTAACCTGAACATTCTGTATTCGGCGGGAGTTTCAAAAGTAGGTCCCGATACGCCAACATACACACCTTCTTTTACAACTATATTGTGCTGCATGGCAATTAATTTGGCTTTGTTGCGCAAGCGTTCGTCGTAACATTTACTCATGTCGGGAAATCGGGGCCCCAGTTCAATTTCATTTTTCCCCCGTAACGGATGTTCAGGGAAAAAGTTGATATGATCGGTTATTAAAACAATTTCGCCAACATGCCATTGAGGGTTTAACCCACCACTGGCATTCGAAACAAAAAGATGGGTGATTCCCACCATTTTTAAAACCCGAACAGGGAAAGTAACTTCTTTCATCGAATATCCCTCATAATAATGAAAACGGCCTTGCATGGCAAGCACTTCTTTTTCACCAAGCCGGCCATAAATCAAACGCCCGGCATGACCTTCAACTGTGGAGATCGGAAAATTGGGTATTTCGCTGTAAGGAATTGAACCGATGATTTCGATTTCGTTTACCAAACCACCCAAACCGGTGCCAAGTATGATCCCTATTTCGGGATTAGCGTTTATTCTTTCTTTTATGAAGTTCGCGGTTGCTTTTATTTTCTCCAACATAATTTAAAATTTTCTTATTGAACTCATTTTCTCCTTCATCGAGAAATTTCACTTTCACCGGTAAATAATACAGGTTCATTTTAAAATCATCGGGCAAATTGGCTAAATCCTTTAACCGCATCGAATCTTTTTCGGTGGTGACAATTATTTTTTTGTCTGATTTTAACGCTTCAAACTTATGCATTACCGACTGGATATCGGTGTCGGAAAAGTAATAGTGGTCGGGGAAAGAGACTATTTCCACTTTTTTTGAGAATTGTTTCAAATGGGTATAAATGAGATTTGGCGAGGCAATTCCGGTTACAACGAGCAGCGAATAAGATTTTTCGGTATAAAACAATTTATCAAGTATTGGCGCCGAAAAAACCGGTTCGATATTTCCATGGCTCAAAGCTGTAAAAAACAAACTTTGATAAGGTTTTAACCTGACATCTTTTTGCAGGATACGCCGCATTATTGGGGTTACCTCGTTGGGACATTTGGTAAAAACAATAATATTCGCGCGCCGCATTTGTGACACCCCTTCGCGTAAACGCCCTGCCGGCAATAAAGTATCTTCTTTAATCTGCCGGTTGTAATCGATTAGCAAAATGTTTATCCCGGCTGTAATTTTGCGGTGTTGAAAGGCATCGTCGAGCAGAACTACATCGGGTATTTTATTATTTTTTGGATCGAGCAGGGTTTCCACCCCCAACACCCGGTTTTCGCAAACCGAAACAGTGATACCGGGAAACCTGTTTTTTATTTGCAGCGGCTCATCGCCAACTTCAACAGCTTTCGAACCGGTTTCCACAATCCGGAAGCCTTTTGTTTTTCGTTTATAACCCCGGCTCAAAGTAGCCACTTCATACTTTTCGTGAAGCAAATTTACCAGATATTCCACCTGTGGGGTTTTACCGGTTCCGCCAACTGTAATATTTCCAATGGAAAGTACGGGCACATCAAACTCTGTTGTTTTGAAAATGCCCAGATCGTACATTTGATTTCGGATATAAACTCCAATTCCGTAAAGCCACGACAGCGGATATAAAAACAGGTACTTCATGAATTCTCAATGATTTGTTTGGCTAAGATAAGAAAATGTGTACATCTTTCTAATTTAAAGCAATTACTAATAAAAACAATAAAAAAATGAGGGTTGCTTTAGCTGAACAATCCTCATTTTCAAAAATGGGCTTCATCCGAAAAACAAGGTTTATCCGGATAAATAAATTAAAACCTAATTCACATATATATCATACGGCATACGTGCGTAAACGCCATTCATGCCGGTTGCCTTTTTGAAATATTCGTAATAACGGTATTTGTCGCCTAACTCGTTTTTCAGGAACCGTGCCCTGATATTATCGGTACCCATTTTAAAAAGTTCTTCAAACGGGCTGGGCAAACTCGGCAGTGAAACGGTACGGTATTCTTCCAATCCTGCAATTTCAGCAGCAAGTTCAACAGCTCTTTTCAAACCGCCAAATTCGTCAATCAATCCAATTTCTTTGGCATTTTCGCCACTCCACACGCGGCCCTGCCCAATTGAATCGACTTGGGCTGTTGTCATTCTGCGGCCTTCAGCCACATGCAAAATAAAAGTGTTGTACCCTTCTTCAACGGTTGCCTGCAACATTTTCTGCTCATAATCGGTCATCGGACGGGTTAAAGTTAGCAAATCGGAATTTTTGTTGGTTTTCACTACATCGGTTGTAATCCCCAATTTGTCGTTTAACAACTCCCCAATATTCGGGACAGTCCCAAAAATACCGATAGAACCGGTTATCGTATTTGGGCTGGCCACAATTTTATCGGCAGCGCACGACAGGTAATACCCACCCGATGCAGCCACATCGCCAAACGAAACAACCAGTGTTTTTTGTTCGGCTGCCAATTTCACCTCGCGCCAGATGGTTTCCGAATCGAAAATTGTTCCCCCGGGAGAATCAATACGTAAAACAATAGCTTTGTAACTGCTGTCCTGGCGCACTTTACGAATCTCTTTTGAAAGTTTATCGCCATCTATAAATTCGCCGCCAAACGACATCCCAATATCGCCGCTGGCATAAATTACCGCAATTTTATTCCTGCTGAATTTTTTCCCGACTGCCGGAACTTCGGCATATTTCGAAACGCTTATCACCGGAACTCCCTTTGTACCGGCAATTCCTGTAATCTCGCGCAAGTCGTCCAAAACCTCGTCTTTGTATTTTACTTCGTCAACCAGCCCCGATTCAACTGCTTTTTTTCCTTTGTTAAATGTTTGCACCTCATCGGCCAAAACATTCAACTTCTCCACAGAAATATTTCTTTTTTCCGAAATCCCTTTTAACATGTGGTTCCACAAACTGCCCATGTATGTGAGTTGCTGTTCGCGGTTTTCTGCGCTCATTTTATCGAGCATAAAAGGTTCAACTGCGGCTTTAAATTTTCCGTGCCGAACAATTTGCATTTCAACACCTATTTTTTTCAGGGCATTTTTGAAAAACATCATTTCTCCGCCAAGCCCCCTGAAATCGACAGAAACTTCGGGGTGGATTACAATTTTATCGGCAACAGTTGCCAGGTAATATGACTTTTGATCCATCATATATTGCTCGGCATGTGCATAAACCGGTTTGTCGCATTTACTTTTAAAGGCAATCAGTGCATTCCTGATTTCTTCAGCCGATGCCATTCCGCCATTGAACATCGAAAGTTTTAGGTAAACCCCCTTTATCCGGTCGTCGGTCGCAGCATTCTCCAGCGACGTAAAAATATCGTCGAGCCCAAGTGTTTTAACCTGCGAAAACATAGGGATATCCAAATCCTCAAACGGATCGTTGGGCGCTCGATCAACAATCTGCCGGCTCAAATCAAGAAGCAGCATCGAATTATTTTCAACTGTCACCTGTTTTTCGGCTGACGAAATGATTGCCCCGATTATCATTGCAAACAGGATGAACCCAATTACCGAAACGGCAAATATTCCGACTATGGTTGCCAAAACATATTTAAAAAACTCTTTCATATTACTTTGTGTATTTATATTTCATTAAATTTAATCCTTCTATCTAATGGGTAGTTACATTCTTTAAAAATTACAAATATACGATTCAATGCATGAGGTTTTTTTGGGAATTGGGGGAAATGTTGGTAATAAACACGATAATTTCGATAAAGTTTACACATTCATTCAAAATGAGTTAGGCGAGATTACCAAAAGTTCGTCGATTTACGAAACGCCGCCATGGGGATTCGATGCCAAAGAAAATTTCTGGAACCAGGTTTTGATTGTTGAAACAGAATTTTCACCCGAAGAACTGCTTCGAAAAATCGCTGGAATTGAAATTTTGTTTGGCCGGGAACGTGAAAGCGGAAAGTATATTTCGCGCCAAATGGACATCGATATTTTGTATTTCGATGAACTTGTAATGAAAACCGAAAACCTTACAATTCCTCATCAGCAAATTCAAAAACGTTTGTTTGTACTGGTTCCGCTGGCCGAAATTGCCCCCGGATTTGTTCACCCGCTGCTGAAATTAACAAGTTTGGAGATGCTGAAAAACTGCGGCGACAGTTCGGTGATAAAGAAAGTAGGGTTGTAAATGTTGATATCCGTTAAACCATACCACCCGTTCCAAAATGGCTGTTTAACTGGCAGTTTTTGCCCGGAAGTTTAATTGCGGCAGAAATGATTTCGGGCGGTGAGAAAAAGGTATTGTACTTTAACAAAAAGTATAAAATTTTAGATGTCTGGAACTTTAAAAATGCCCGAGAGTTTTTGATTGAAAACCTCGGGAGGATCGGTAAAAAACTGATTTAGCCTTGGAAACAGTTTTTTCCGGTTGATTTCGCGTAGGCGCTGAACCTGGTTTTCAAGAATTTCAAGTTCTGTTTCGGTAAAATCATATTGGTTTTCGAGCAGGCAGGTAAAAAAAACAAACATATCGTGATCTTCGCCTAACTGTTCGGTGATGTTGTTCAGGTGATAGGTTTTCAGCCTGAAAAAACGGGGGTGGGCGAACCTGATAAAATCGAACTGATAATAGAGCTGTTTTAATTTTTTGCGCAGTTCGTGAATCATTACAGGATCGGACTGGATTGTAATGTTTTGATAGATTTGGTATGATTTCATGTACGAATCTTCCAATTGTGTGACAAACTGCTGTTGCGACGGCGCCGGGACGCCGGTATCTTCCATTTGCACAGTCAGCGTTTCTACAAAATTCCGGATAGTGAGATATCCCCCGGCGGCAATGAACCCCTTTTCAATCACTTCGCGGTTTTCTTCAATCAGCTTTTCACGGGCAGCCCTTATTTTGCGCTCATGTATCATGCTGTTTCCGGCAGTAATCCGCTCAAAGATCTGTATATTTATAAATGTCTCGCGCAAGCGCGTCAGCGCCCGGCCAAAGTATTTGATTTGCAGGCTGTAATCGGGTGAAAATTCATCAGGAAATGCTATATAGAACAACAGCAGCGCCCGCAGCCGTTTGAAGGTTTTGCGCACTTCGTGAATGGAAAGGTTATATGAAATATTTTCAGCCGAACTGAAATATTCAATCCGTTCCAATTGTTTCCCGATGGCTTCCACTAATCGTTTCCCTGCACTTTGTGGCATAGTTTTTCGTTTTCTGCACGGCAAAAATAGCAATAAAATCAAAACAAAGCGGGCTACCCAAATATGAACAGCCCTGAATATGAATAATATATGCTAATTTTAATTGATTATCTCAAACCCGCAATACGGAATCAAAATTTTCGGAATTTTTATTCCTTCAGGTGTCTGGTTGTTTTCGAGTAATGCCGCAACAATTCGAGGCAAGGCAAGTGCGCTGCCGTTCAGTGTGTGAGCCAGTTGTGGTTTTTTAGTGGCTTC
>CAMTWS010000214.1:0-16919 GCA_947085485.1 uncultured Prolixibacteraceae bacterium | reverse complement strand
TTATTGCTAATTTTCGCCATAATTTATTAGAATTTAAGGCCACCTTCACGGGCAGCGTCAGCTAATTGTTTTACTCTTCCATGGTACAAATATCCATTCCTGTCGAATACTACTGTAGTAATACCGGCAGCTAATGCTTTTTCGGCTATTGTCTTTCCAACCATAGCTGATTTTTCAGTCTTTGTACCTTCTTTGCCAGCGATATCTTTTGCTTTTGATGAAGCCATAAGAAGCGTAACTCCTTGAACATCATCAATTAACTGAGCGTAAATTTCTTTATTGCTTCTAAATACACTCATGCGTGGACGATCGGCTGTACCAGATACTATTTTGCGCACGCGCATTTTAATTTTTGTGCGCCTCTCTATTTTTGTTAATGCCATAATAATTTAATTATTAAGAAATTATTTCGAAGAGGTTTTACCAGCCTTGCGCCTTAATACTTCACCAACGAATTTAATACCTTTTCCTTTGTAAGGCTCAGGCATACGGAATGATCTGATTTTGGCAGCCACTTGTCCGATTAATTGTTTGTCGTTACTTGTTAACGTAACAATCGGGTTACTGCGTTTGTCAGATTTCGCTTCAACTTTTACTTCGGGAGGAAGTTGCAAAAAGATGTGGTGGGCAAAACCCAACACAAGGTCGAGCACGTTATTGGCCACAACTTCGGCCCTGTAACCTACACCCACTAATTCCAACCTAATCACGTAACCTTTCGATACACCAACAACCATGTTATTGACTAAAGACCGGTAGAGGCCATGCATTGCTTTCTGGCTTTTTTCATCGCCTGCCCTTTTGAATTCAACAGTTCCGTTTTCGATGGAAACTGAGATATTCGGGTCAACTTTTTGAGACAATTCCCCAAGAGGCCCTTTTACAGTGACGATGTTTTCATCGCTCACTTTAACTTGTACTCCTGCCGGAACTGTTATGGGTAATTTACCTATTCTTGACATGACTTTCCTCCTATTAATACACGTAACATAAGACTTCTCCGCCGATGTTAAGCTCCTTGGCTTCCTTGTCGGTTATTACACCTTTCGATGTAGAGATAATTGCTATGCCTAAACCATTCAGTACGCGTGGAATACTGTCTGTGTGGCAGTATTGGCGCAACCCTGGTTTACTAATGCGTTCTAACGCTTTTATTGCAGATACTTTTGTCTCCGGGTTGTATTTCAATGCAATTTTAATATTCCCCTGGTATCCAACCTCGTCTTCAAATTTGTAATTCAGAATATAACCTTTCTCTTTGAGGAGTTTTGTTATCTCTTTTTTCATGCCTGAAGCGGGTATGTCAACCACGCGGTGTTTTGCCTGAATTGCATTTCTTACCCTTGTAAGATAATCTGCTATTGGATCTGTTATTTTACTCATTATTTCAAGTTCTTTAAACTATTACCAACTTGCCTTTTTAACTCCGGGAATGAGGCCTTCGGAGGCCATTTCCCTAAAATCAATCCTGCTGATTCCGAATTGGCGCATATATCCTTTAGGTCTTCCGGTTAATTTACACCTGTTATGCAAACGAACTTTCGACGAATTTTTTGGTAGTTTTTGCAAACCAACCCAATCGCCTTCTCCCTTCAGTTTGGCCCGTTTTTCGGCATATTTCTCAACTAATTTAGCACGTTTTACTTCGCGTGCTTTCATTGATTCTTTAGCCATTACTTAGTTCTTTTTTACGTTTTTAAATGGTAAACCTAATTCTTTTAACAGTGCAAAACCTTCTTCATCGGTTTTGGCAGTGGTAACGAAGGTAATGTTCATCCCGTTTATTTTGCTTACTTTATCCAGAACGATTTCCGGAAAAACAATTTGTTCGGGAATGCCGAGCGTATAGTTACCGCGACCGTCCATTTTGCTTTCGATACCGCGAAAATCGCGGATACGTGGCAAAGCCACAGCAATTAACCGATCAAGGAATTCATACATCTGGTCGCGACGCAATGTAACACGCACGCCAATGGGCATTTTTTTCCTCAGTTTGAAATTAGATATGTCTTTTTTCGACAGTGTTTGTATTGCCTTTTGGCCTGCAATCATTGTCATTTCGGTTGTTGCAACATCAATTAGCTTTTTATCGGCTATTGCTGAACCAACTCCTTGGTTAAGAACAATTTTTTCTAATTTCGGAACCTGCATTACCGAAGAGTAACCGAACTCTTTCTTTAGTGCAGGAATTATTTCTTCCTGATATTTCTTTTTCAGAGTGGGTATGTGAGCCATTACTTAATCTCCTCTCCAGATTTTTTGGAAAAACGAACTAATTTACCTTTGTCATTCAATCTTCTACCAACACGTGTTGCAGCGCCGGCTTTGGCGTCGAACAGCATTAGGTTTGAGATGTGTACAGGCGCTTCTTTTTCGATGATACCACCTTTCGGGGATGCCGCGTTAGGTTTTGTATTTTTTTTCATCAAATTAACACCTTCTACGATTGCTCTCTCTGTTTTTGTGATGATTTCGAGAACACGGCCTTTTTTGCCTTTGTTGTTCCCGGCAATCACAAGCACATTGTCGCCTTTCTTTATGTGTAACTTTTTCTGCATTTTGAGCTTTTTTCTATTTACAGTACTTCTGGTGCGAGAGAAATTATTTTCATATTCTTATCTCGCAATTCACGAGCCACGGGGCCGAAAATACGTGTTCCACGCATTTCATTAGCTGCATTTAAGAGTACAACGGCATTGTCGTCGAAACGAATATAAGAACCGTCGGCGCGACGATTTTCTTTTTTCGTACGAACTACAATTGCGCGCGATACAGTACCTTTTTTAACATCGGCTCCCGGCATTGCAGTTTTAACAGTAACAATAATAGTGTCGCCTAAAGAGGCGTAACGTTTTCTGGTACCGCCTAATACACGGATACACAGAACTGTTTTTGCTCCACTATTGTCGGCTACTGAACATCTTGATTCTTGTTGTATCATGATTACTTAGCTCTTTCAATTATTTCTACTAACCTCCAACATTTGGTTTTGCTCAGCGGACGTGTTTCACTAATCCTGACTGTATCGCCAGTGTTGCAGGTATTACCTTCGTCGTGGGCATGGAATTTTGTTGTTTTGTTAACAAACTTACCATAAATCGGGTGTTTCACTTTACGTTTAACAGCCACAACAATTGATTTGTCCATTTTATCACTAACAACGACCCCGACTTTCTCTTTCCTGAGATTTCTCACTTGATTTTCTTCCATCGTGAATTAATTCTGATTTTCTTTTAATTCTCTTTCGCGAAGAACGGTCTGCAACCGGGCAATATTCTTTTTGCTAACCTGAATTTTCATCGGGTTATCAAGCGGACTAACTGCATGGTTCATTTTAAGGCGAACAAGGTTTTCCTTTTCAACCTGTAACTTTTCGACGATTTCTTTTTTCGTCAGTTCTTTGATTTCAGAAGTTTTCATTATTCACCTTTTTGTTCTTCAACATAATCACGTCTAACAATAAACTTTGTTTTAATCGGTAGTTTCTGAGCGGCTAATCTCAAAGCTTCCTTTGCCATTTCAAACGAAACGCCTTCGGCTTCGATAATTATACGGCCCGGCGATACCGGTGCAACAAAAGCTTCAGGAGCACCTTTACCTTTACCCATACGAACTTCGGCGGGTTTTTTGGTAATTGGTTTATCGGGGAAAATCCGTATCCAAATTTGACCTTGACGTTGCATATATCGAGTAACCGCAACCCTGGCCGCTTCAATCTGACGACCAGTAATCCACTCTTCTTCCAACGCCTTTATTCCAAACGAACCGAAAGCCAATTGATTGCCTCTTTGGGCATTGCCTTTCATCCGGCCCTTTTGTACTCTTCTAAATTTTACCTTTTTTGGCTGTAACATCCTATTTATTTATGAGTGTTAAACCACTATTTTCTTCTGCGTCCACGGTTGCCACCACCAGCATTACCCTGCTTTTCTCTTCTGTCGCCGCCACCAGCGCTACCTGGTTTCTGGCCGAAGTTTGGCGAAAGATCGCGGACTCCATATACCATACCTTTACAAATCCAGACTTTAACACCAATAAGCCCGGTTTTTGTATTTGCTTCAGCCAATGCGTAATCTATATCAGCACGCAGTGTATGCAGCGGTGTACGGCCATCTTTATACATTTCAGAACGAGCCATTTCTGCTCCGTTTAACCTGCCCGAAACCAATACTTTGATTCCTTCGGCACCCATTCTCATGGTTGAAGCAATAGCCATTTTAGTAGCCCTGCGGTAAGCAATTTTACCCTCGATTTGCCTTGCAATGTTAATTGCAACAATTTTGGCGTCGAGTTCAGGACGTTTGATCTCGAAAATGTTGATCTGAACTTCTTTACTGGTAACTTTCTTTAATTCTTCTTTCAGCTTGTCAACTTCCTGACCGCCTTTACCAATAATAATCCCGGGGCGTGAAGTATGCACAGTGATTGTGATTAACTTCAAGGTACGTTCGATTACAATTTTTGATATACTGGCCTTTGCCAAACGCGCGTTCAGGTATTCCCTGATCTTTGTGTCTTCTACCAGTTTATCGCCATAATCGTTACCACCGAACCAGTTTGAGTCCCATCCTTTAATGAAGCCCAAACGATTTGAAATCGGATTTACTTTTTGTCCCATGAATTACGAATTAAGATTTTCTTCAACAACACTTTCTTTCCTGTCTACGTAAATTGTTACGTGATTCGAGCGTTTTTTAATGCGGTGTGCACGACCCTGGGGAGCCGGACGCAACCTTTTTAAAATTCTTCCTGAATCTACCATAATCGTTTTTACATAGAGTTCATTTTCCTCTAAACGAACTCCTTCGTTTTTAGCCTGCCAATTGGCAACGGCCGAGAGAAGAAGTTTTTCTACCCGGGTTGATGCTTCTTTTGAAGAGAACTTCAAAACATCCAACGCTTTGTTTACCTCCATACCGCGGACTAAATCGGCTACAAGCCTCATTTTGCGCGGCGAAGTCGGGCAGTTTTTTAAAACAGCAAAATATTGTTGTTGTTTTTCTTCTTTTCTTTTGTCAGCTGCTAGTCTTTTTCTGGCACCCATTTTCTTTTCTTTTTAAAATTAATAGTTATGCCTTAACGCTTTTTATTACCAGCATGACCCCTGAATGTACGAGTTGGCGCAAATTCGCCGAGTTTATGGCCTACCATGTTTTCGGTAACATAAACCGGGATGAATTTATTTCCGTTGTGCACTGCAATAGTATGGCCAACAAAATCAGGAGAAATTACTGATGCCCTGGCCCATGTTTTTACTACCGATTTCTTGTTGGTATCATTCAATGCCAACACTTTTCTTTCGAGTTTGAAATCTATAAAAGGACCTTTTTTTAATGAACGACTCATAATTATTCCTCTATTTATTTTTTCCTACGTTCTACAATATACTTGCTGGAAGCCTTTTTCTTAGAACGGGTTTTGAAACCCTTTGCAAGAAGCCCTTTGCGCGATCTTGGGTGCCCGCCCGATGCACGCCCTTCGCCACCACCCATTGGGTGATCGACAGGGTTCATCACGACACCACGAACGCGCGGCCTTCTTCCTAACCACCTTGAGCGACCGGCTTTACCCGATTTTTCGAGGTTGTGTTCTGCATTTCCAACTGTACCTACTGTAGCCCTGCAGGACGTAAGTACCATACGAGATTCGCCTGATGGTAATTTCAAAATTGCGTATTTACCATCACGTGAGGTCAGTTGTGCGTAAGCACCTGCACTACGAGCCATAACACCGCCTTGTCCGGGGTGCAATTCAATGTTGTGAACTAAAGTACCAAGAGGTATTTCAGCAAGGGGAAGCGTATTTCCAATTTCAGGATCTATTCCTTTACCGCTCTTAATCGTTTGGCCAACTTGCAACCCGTTAGGCGCCACGACATATCTTTTTTCACCATCTTCATACTGAAGAAGTGCGATGCGAGCAGTACGGTTTGGATCGTACTGAATTGAATCGACTACAGCTGCTACACCGTCTTTATCGCGTTTGAAGTCGATAATACGGTATTTACGTTTGTGTCCCCCACCTATATACCTCATTGTCATACGGCCCTGGTTATTCCTGCCCCCAGTTTTCCGTATGGGTTCTAACAATGATTTTTCAGGCGTAGATGCAGTAATAGTATCAAAAGCGCCAATTATTTTGTGCCTTTGACCCGGAGTTACTGGTTTTAATTTTCTTACTGCCATTTTATATTAAATATTACTATAAAAGTCAATACTTTGTCCTTTTTCCAAGGTAACAATTGCTTTTTTATAAGCCATTGTTTTTCCGGTTATTACGCCGCCTTTGGTGAACCTGGACTTTACTTTGCCACCATGAACCAGGGTATTTACATTTGCAACAGTCACGCTGTAAAGACTTTCAACAGCCTTTTTAATCTGCGGTTTTGTTGCTTTGCGCTCTACCATGAAGCCGTAACGGTTGAACCGTTCGGCCTGCTGGGTCATTTTTTCGGTAACCAATGGTTTTATTAAAATATCCATTTCTATATAGCCTTAAAGTTTAAATGCTTCTTCAATTTTATTCAACGAACCTTCCAGAATAACTATTGCTTTTGCGTTCAGTATCTGGTAAGTATTTAATTCAGAAGCAGTTACAACCGAGACGTCCTTTAAATTTCTGGAGGACAAATGTATACTATTATTTTCGACTGGTAAAACGAAAAGTGACTTTTTATCAGCAATTTGTAAATTAGTCCTGATTGCCACTATTTCTTTGGTTTTCGGGGCTTCCAGATTAAAATCCTCGAGCACCAGAATGCTATTTTCAGCAGCCTTATAAGTAAGTGCAGATTTCCTTGCCAATTGCTTCACTTTTTTGTTTAGCTTGAACTCGTAATTGCGCGGACGTGGGCCAAATATTGTACCGCCACCACGAAATATCGGAGATTTTATACTACCTGCACGCGCTGTTCCTGTTCCTTTTTGCTTTTTAATTTTGCGGGTACTTCCTGAAACTTCACCACGCTCTTTCGATTTGGAGGTTCCCTGACGTTGATTGGCCATGTATTGTTTTACATCGAGGTAAATTGCATGGTCGTTTGGCTCAATACCGAAGATATGGTCGCTTAAAGTAACTTTTCTCCCGGTTTCTTTTCCTTCTTTGTTCAGTACACTTATTTCCATTGTTTCCTAATCATTAAGTATGAACCTCTGGCTCCAGGTACCGAACCTTTTACCACAATTAAATGCTGCTCAGGAATAACTTTTATGATCAGCAGGTTTTCGATGGTAACAGTTTTGCCGCCATCTCTTCCTGCCATTCTCATTCCTTTAAACACGCGCGATGGCCAAGATGAGGCCCCAATAGAACCCGGAGCCCTGAGCCTGTTGTGCTGACCGTGTGTGGCATCGTTTACCCCACGGAAATTGTGCCTTTTTACTACTCCCTGGAAACCTTTACCTTTTGAGACCCCGTCAACGTCAACATAATCATTAACATGAAAAATGGTAACGTCGATTTCCTGTCCTAGTTCGTACTCTTCCTGGTAGGTGTTCTTAAACTCAGCTACTTTGTGCTTTGGTGTTGCACCAGCCTTTTTGAAATGGCCAAACTCTGCTTTCGTCGTGTGTTTTTCTTTCTTGTCGCCGTAAGCAAGTTGTAGCGCTTCATAGCCGTCGGTTTCTTCGGTCTTCACTTGTGTAATTACACAAGGACCGGCTTCGATCACAGTGCATGGGATGTTTTTCCCCTCAACACTGAATACGGATGTCATTCCGATTTTTTTTCCAATAATACCAGCCATTTTCGACTACTTTTTAGTTATCAAACTTTTATTTCTACTTCAACGCCACTGGGTAATTCCAGCTTCATTAAGGCGTCGATTGTTTTTGCGGTTGAGCTGTAAATGTCGATCAAACGTTTGTATGAAGACAACTGAAATTGCTCCCGCGATTTTTTGTTTACGAAGGTTGACCGTAAAACTGTAAATATCCTGCGATGCGTAGGAAGCGGAATTGGCCCACTTACAATAGCGCCAGTTGATTTAACCGTTTTTACAATCTTTTCAGCCGACTTGTCAACCAGGTTGTGATCGTACGATTTAAGCTTAATCCTGATCTTTTGACTCATGATGAGAAGTTGTTATAATTATTTATAATAAATCTGTTCTACCTTTAATATTCTCCAATACTTTTTCGGCCAGTAATTTTGGCACTTCCTGGTAGTGGCTGAACTCCATTGAAGAGGTTGCCCTACCCGATGATAAAGTACGCAAGACAGTTACATAGCCAAATTGCTCGGCTAACGGAACCTTTGCCCCAATAACTTTTGCACCCCCTTTGGTCTCCATTCCTGAAACTTCGCCGCGCCTGCGGTTTAAATCGCCAATAATATCGCCCATATACTCTTCGGGAGTTACAATTTCAACTTTCATAATAGGCTCAAGCAATTTTGGGCCTGCTTTTGGAGCAGCGCTCCTAAATGCCTGCCGTGCACAAATTTCGAATGACAATTGATCGGAGTCAACGGCATGGAATGAACCATCGAGCAATGTTACCTTTAAACTATCGACCGGGAAACCTGCCAAAGGACCATTTAACAAGGCGCTTTCGAAACCTTTTTGTACAGGAGGGATAAATTCTTTTGGAATCCTGCCCCCTTTAACAGCATCGATAAATTGCAACCCGGTTACACCTGCGTCAGCCGGTTCAATTTTAACAATGATATCGGCAAATTTTCCGCGTCCGCCAGATTGTTTTTTGAAAACTTCGCGAAGTTCAACAACTTTACTGAATGCCTCTTTGTAGGCTACCTGCGGCGCTCCCTGGTTACATTCGACCTTGAATTCGCGACGCAAACGATCCACAAGGATTTCGAGGTGAAGTTCGCCCATTCCGCGTATTACTGTCTGCCCTGAATCGGGATCGGTATTGACCTGAAAAGTAGGATCTTCTTCTGCCAGTTTCGCCAGGCCATTTGAAAGCTTATCAATATCATTCTGCGATTTTGGCTCAATTGCAACACCAATTACGGGCTGCGGGAAATCCATGCTTTCCAAAACAATCGGGTGTTTTAAATCGCATAAAGTATCGCCGGTACGAATATCTTTGAAACCAACTGCTGCGCAAATATCGCCTGCTTCAATAAAATCTTTTGGATTTTGTTTGTTTGAATGCATTTGGTACAGCCTTGAAATTCGCTCTTTTTTTCCGGTACGTGTATTAAGCACTGTAACGCCACCGTCGATCCTACCTGAGTAAACCCTGATATAAGCCAAACGGCCAACAAACGGGTCGGTAGCAATTTTGAATGCCAAAGCTGCAAGAGGTTCATCGACATTGGCAGAACGGGTTTCTTCCTTATCAGTCCACGGATTAATACCAACTACCTGACCTGAGTCGAGCGGGCTTGGTAAAAATGCACAAACCGAATCGAGCAATCTTTGTACACCTTTATTTTTGAAAGCTGAACCACACATCATCGGGATAATTACCCCGGCGATGGTTGCCTTGCGGATAACGGCAAGCATTTCGTCTTTGGTAATTGATTCGGGATCTTCAAAGTAACGTTCTAAAAGTTCATCGTCAACCTCAGCAACCGATTCCACCAGTTTTCCCCGCCATTCTTCTGCAAGTTCCACCAAATCGGAAGGAATTTCTTCTAAAAAGTAGTTCGTCCCTTTATCCCCATCTTCATACCAGCGAACTGCTTTCATTTCAATAAGGTCGATCACGCCTTCGAATTTCTCCTCGGCGCCAATCGGAATCTGAACAGGAACAGGGTTTGCTCCCAGTTTTTCCTTAACCTCTTTGTAAACCTTGAAAAAATCGGCGCCTGAGCGGTCCATCTTATTTACAAACGCAATTCTCGGAACGCCATATTTTTCGGCCTGGCGCCATACGGTTTCCGATTGAGCTTCAACACCGCCAACAGCGCAGAAAAGTGCAACCGCACCATCGAGTACACGTAATGATCTTTCAACTTCGACAGTAAAATCAACGTGTCCGGGTGTATCGATAATGTTTATTTTGTGATCTATATCCTGATATTTCCAAAAAGTTGTGGTTGCTGCCGAGGTAATAGTAATTCCCCTCTCCTGCTCTTGCTCCATCCAATCCATTGTAGCAGCGCCATCGTGTACCTCGCCAATCCGGTGAGTAATACCTGTATAAAAAAGAATACGCTCAGAAACAGTGGTCTTGCCCGCATCAATGTGCGCCATTATCCCAATATTCCTGGTGTATGTCAAATCTTGTTTAGCCATTATATAATTTTCTAATCCTAATTTCTAATCCTGTAAACTTTGCTAAACTAAAATCTGAAGTGTGCAAATGCACGGTTTGCATCTGCCATTCTGTGGGTATCTTCTTTCTTTTTGTAAGCGCCGCCTTCTTCGTTGAATGCAGCAACAATTTCTGCTGACAATTTATCGGCCATCGATTTGCCCGAACGTTTACGGGCATACAGAATCATGTTTTTAATACTGATTGATTCTTTTCTTTCAGGCCTGATTTCCATAGGGACCTGAAAAGTGGCGCCACCTACCCTGCGGCTTTTTACTTCCACTGCCGGAGTAATGTTCTCCAGTGCTTTTTTCCAAACATCGAGCGAAGATAACTCGGTATCTTTCACTCTTTTTTCCACCATTTCCAATGAATCGTAAAATACGGTATAAGCAACCGACTTTTTACCATCCACCATTAAATCGTTGACAAACCGGGTTACCAAAACATCGTTGAATTTTGGGTCCGGCAGTAAATGTCTCTTCTTTGGTTTCGACTTTCTCATTTTTACTTTTTTTAGTGTTATCTAAATTGGTTGCCCTAAGGCGGTCTTCAGCTTTTCTCCAGGAAGACATTTTGGAGATCTACTTACTCAACCAAACCACTGAAATAACTTGTTAACTACTTCTTAATTTCTATTTTTTTGTTTCTTTTGGCTTTTTGGAACCGTATTTCGAACGACGCTGTGAACGTCCGGCAACACCTGCGGTATCGAGGGCGCCACGAATTAAGTGGTAACGAACACCCGGAAGGTCTTTTACCCTACCTCCGCGAACAAGCACAATTGAGTGCTCCTGAAGATTGTGGCCTTCACCCGGAATGTACGCATTTACCTCTTTACCATTTGTTAACCTTACCCTTGCTACTTTACGCATTGCCGAGTTTGGTTTTTTAGGTGTGGTTGTATAAACGCGAACACATACCCCGCGACGTTGCGGGCATGAATCTAAAGCCGGAGATTTACTTTTCTCAACTTTACTTTGTCTTCCTTTCCTAACCAATTGTTGAATAGTTGGCATAAACACCTGTTTTTTATATAGTTAATAATCTTTTCAAATTTGGACTGCAAAAGTATGCAAAAATCCTTAAAAACAACCATTTAAGAGAGGAAAATGATACCACCCCCTTAAAACGGTTTGCAAAAGTACAATTTCTTATTAAAGTACAATACCCTTTTTATTATTTTTTCGAATAATTAAGATTGAAACTTTTGATTTGATGGATTGCAAAACAAACAATTCACTTGAATCTCAAATAACAAATAATAAAACACAAATAAATCTCAATTTCGAAAATTTCAAAATTCAATCAGCCACAAAATTGAATTTTTGAATTTTGAATTTATTTGAATTTATTTGAATTTTTGGTTTTTGGAATTTAAATTCTCTGAAACAAACGGTTAAAACCTCTAAAACCTTTCTCTGAAAATAGAAACAAGTGGTTCGATTAACCGTTCGATTAACCGGCGATCTTTTGTGATGATCTCTGCATTACCCTGCATTTCCTGGTTAAACGGAAGTTCTTTTTTATAATTGGTATTCAGTTTATTATTTAATACTATTTCAGCAGTGTAATAACCGCCTTTTTCGGAAGCTACCGGCACCATTGAAATATTGATTATTTTTCCTTCGAGTAATCCAAATTCCATATATGGATAATTATCCAGTTTAATATTCACTTTCTGACCAACTTCAACTTTTCCGGCACCAGCCAATGGAACTGTAGCTTTCCCAATTATTTCCTGGTCATTGTCGGGAACAACTGTAAATACCACATTTCCCGCTGAAACGAATTGATTGATACTCCAGAAATTGGTGAAAGTTACCTGCCCTGCGATTGGTGTTTTAAGTACAAATGCCTGCTCCCATGCCTTTAACTGGTTAACAAGATTATCGTATTTTTCCTTTAATGCAGCCAGCAATCTGCTTTCAGTTTCAGCTTTCAGTACTTTTTGTTCCTGAATTTGCTGTTTCAACTGGTTCATTGTTATTTGTGTGCTCGCCAGGTTTGTCATTGCATTTTGATAAGCATATTTTTGTTTTAACATGGCTGCTTCCGATTTCTCATAATCGACATCCGACATCACTTTTCGGGTATGCAAAACCGAATCGCGGTGAAACTGGCTGGAGGCCAAAATATAATCCTGATTTAACACACTTATTTGTTGCCTGAGTTTTTCGTAATAATTTGCATAATCGGTTACCTGTTTTTCCAGCGATCTGATTCGCTGCTCGAAAGTATTATAACTTACCGAAGTCTGATATTCGCGAAGCTGGCTAACCAGTGACGAATAATACGCATGATTTTGGCCCAAACTATATTCTTTTTCGAACAACAAAGTACCAAACAATTCAGGTTGACTAAAATAAGGTTGAATAGAATCGAGAAATTTTATCAATTCATAAGCATCTTCGTAATTTGCCGGATTCTCGATAATTCCCAGTAAAGTATTGGCTTCGACCTTTTGTTTGTCGGCCACAAAAATTTTATCGAGTTTGCCATCGGCGCGGGCAACAACCGAAATTGGCGGATTTTCGGAAACAATAGTAACCCGCGCGTTGATCAGGTCGGGATACTTGTAGAAATAGCTTCCTGCCAACAAAACCAGCACTACCAAAAAGATAATGACAATACCCCACCTGATTATCCATTTCGGCGGAGTCCCCATTATCTCCTGAACCTCGTCTGAACGAATTTCTATGGAATTGGAATCTGACATTATCTAATTAAATTCAAATTTTCGATACGTTCAAAATGTTTATAATTCAAAGTTGCAATTGGCATTTCATAAGCCATGGCCGTAGCTCCAATAAATATATCGGCCAAATCAATCATCTTATATCTTTTTCAGCAAATCTAAATAAATTTTAATGGCGGAATCAGAACAAGTTTTATCAAACGGTAAAATAGTGAAACTTTCACAAAGTCGATCCCAATAATCCGAATGTAATTTTTTATTGCCGACACCAATTTCGTAATAAGTAATTGCGGAAATCGACAATTCACTATGCAAATTTGAAATTTGATAAAAAAAGGTATTTTGTTTATCCTCCTTTCGGAATAATTCTATTAATACTGAAGATTCTAATACAATCATGCAATTCTGGATTTATTAATTGAGTTACGGGCTTTCTGGAAATCATTTAATTCTGATTTTGTCCATGTAGGAGCATGAAGTATTAATTCCTGAATACTTTCAACCGCTTTTTTTGCAGACAAATCTCTTTGCAAAGTTTTTGTCAACTTTTCAATATCGTTTTTCGGAAGTTGATGAATCAGCTTTAGAATCTGATCATATTCTATTTTTATTGTTAATTCCATAATCGTTTCACTTTCAATCAAAAATACAAAAAAATAAACTTCATCAAAAACCGCTTATATCGTACTATTCAAAAATATTTTCCCATCACCTTCCCCTGGGGAAAGCCGGGATGGTTTTTTTTAACTTCCCAATTCCAACTGATTTTTCACCAATTGATAATAAGCCCCTTTTTTCAGGGTTAATTCCTCATGATTTCCAACTTCAACCACCTCGCCATTATCGAGTACAATAATTTGATGTGCATTTTTTACGGTGCTTAACCGGTGTGCAACAGTTACCACTGTTTTGCCCTGAAAAAACTCATTCAGGTTTTCCTGGATTGTTCTTTCGTTGTTTGCATCGAGTGCGTTTGTTGCTTCATCGAAAAACAAAAACCCGGGATTTTTGTAAATGACACGTGCAATGAGTATGCGCTGTTTCTGTCCCTGGCTTATACCGGAGCCTTCCTGCCCT
Organism: uncultured Prolixibacteraceae bacterium; assembly: GCA_947085485.1. Classification (GTDB taxonomy): domain Bacteria; phylum Bacteroidota; class Bacteroidia; order Bacteroidales; family Prolixibacteraceae; genus Draconibacterium. The sequence continues at coordinate 2,921 of CAMTWS010000214.1, read as the reverse complement.
ATTTTGGTATTGTACCTTAACGGAAGGCTTTCAACAAAATCCACAATATTTGCCATTGTTACCGCCTTAAACAGTTTATCCCTGTCGGGAATATCGTCTCCAATGGCAATATTGCTGGCAATGGTATCAGAAAAAACAAAACCGTCCTGCATAACTGCCCCGCAGTTTCCACGCCACATTTCCATGTTAAACTGTTGAAGGTTGATTCCGCCGATTTCAATCTTTCCCTCTGCAGGAGGATAAAACCCAAGCAAAAGTTTTACCAAAGTGGTTTTGCCACTTCCACTGGCGCCGACAATGGCTGTGATTTTGTTTTCGGGGATGGTTAAATTAATATCGCTGAGTACGCGCGGCGACTTTGGTCCCTCGTAATGAAACGACAGGTTTTTTATTGAGATGTCCCTGTTTTGTGGCAATTCATCGTTTTTCATTACTCCTTCCTGTTCTTCCTCCTCCCGGTTATGAATTTCGCCCAACCGTTCAAGACTGATTTTTGCATCCTGCCCTGCCTGTATAAAACCAATAAATTCGTTTATAGGGCTGTTCAGTTGCCCAATTATATATTGTACGGCCATCATCATACCCAAAGTCATGTTTCCTTCCACCACGGCTTTGGCCGCAATAAACGAAATCAATATATTTTTTGCCTGGTTAATTAAGGTAGAACCGACTTGCTGGTTTTGGTTTAGCATTAAACCTTTAACACTTACTCTGAACAATTTAGCTTGAATACGTTCCCACTCCCACCGCTTCTGTTTTTCACAGTTGTTGAGCTTTATTTCCTGCATTCCGGTTATCAACTGGTAAACATTGCTCTGATTGGCGGCAGCCACATTAAACCGTTTGTAATCAAGTTCCTTTCGTTTTTTAAGAAATAACAAAATCCAACCTACGTACAATGCGCTTCCCAAATAAAATATCAAAGGATTGACCAGTCGTAATAAGCCATCACAAAACTGTAAATGATAAAAATGAAAATGCCAAATGACATGCTAATCAGGTTTCCGGTGAGGAACGACTGGATGCGTTGATTATCGTCTATTCGTTGCCGAAGGTCGCCAATCATTTTGGTATCGAAAAAACGGATGGGCAATTTCATCAGTTTTATAAGGAAGTCGGAAATGAGCGAGATGCTTACGCGGGTACTGGTGTGAAGCATAATCCAGCTACGAATGAACCCAACGGCAGTCTGGCTAACCGTAAGCACCAGTTGGGCAACCAAAACCAAAACAATAAAACTGAGGTTGTTGGTCCCAATACCTACATCGACAATGGCCTGGGTTAAAAAGGGAAAAATAAGGCTGAGCAAACTGCCGGTGAGAAAACCCAGTACCAGTTGGGTTATTAATTTCCTGTATGGTTTCAGGTACGAAAGCAGGTACCTGAAACCGGCTTTGTTCACCTTTTCGCCTTCTTCTTTATAAAACTCCGCAGTAGGCTCAAGCAACAATGCAATGCCAGCCGGTGCGCCTTCCTGTTGCGTGCTTGCCCAACATTTGGCAAACTCCTGATAACTATATTCAACCAGCCCGTGCGCCGGATCGGAAATATAAAACACCAATCCGCTTTTTCGTTTTTTAATGTTATAAAGAACCACAAAATGGTATTGGTTCCAGTGCAGAATTACCGGCAACGGAATATCTGTAAGTTTTTCCAATGTTAACCTAACACCCTGTGTTCGGAATCCTATTTTTTCGGCGGCATCGCTGATGGTTAACAACGAAACCCCCTCGCGGGTTTTCCAGGTAAGGTTGCGCAGGGTTTCCAGGTTATAGTGCCTCCCGAAATGTTTTGCAACAATCCTCAGACAGGTTGGTCCGCAGTCCATGGCATCGGGTTGAAGATAATGTGGAAATTTTGGCATAACTCAGTTTTGATTGCGAAAGATAGAAAAAAATGTGAATTATAATTTTCAATAAAACTTAATGATTTTTTTATTGAATATACCATTCAATGTCCCATGTTTTAAGATATTCTTCTATTGGGGGAAGTTCCATACTGTCCCTTCTTTTATTGATCCTTTTAGGATTCCTAGTTTCTTCATAGTTAAAAAAATACTTATTAACTGTTGGATCATAATTTACCTGCGTTCCATAAATTTGTTTTTTGTTCTCTTGTATTCTTATTATGTCTATTAAAAGTGCTAAATGTTTTTTTGATGCTTCATCTTTTTTTACTGCTTCTTTCAGCAATGGGAAATATTTCTTTTGAGAATATAGTTTAGAATGCTGAACAATAAGAAAAGCTGTTAAGTTTGCTTTATTACCAACTTCTGAAATCTTGGGCCAACCAAAGTTAATTAAAACTGAATCCAGCTTTTGTAAGTTCTCTGAATTGAGACTATCTTTAATTTGCCAGTATTTTTTTGATACTTCAGGCCTAGAATCATCAATAAAAGAATAATAAGCTTGATCTTTTAATAACATATCCCATAGCATAAATGTAAGTGGTTTATTTTTAAACCTCTGACAACAACTTTTGATTGAGCAAATTTTAACCAGAAAGAACCTGTTACAGGCAATGTATAAAGTCCAAAAGAACCACGGTTCGGCTGGAGTTGATTATATGCCTGTAACCTGCAACTGCTTTACCGTAAAATCAAATGCCGCGAAACTTTACGCCTGATACGCAAATGGCTGCGTTCCCCGATTCAAATAAACGGGAAACTGGCCAAACGCAGAAAAGGCGTACCACAGGGTAGCCCGCTCAGCCCATTGTTGTCCAACATCATGTTACATGAACTGGACAGGGAACTTGAACGGCAGGGTTTGCGGTTTGTACGCTATGCCGATGATAAAAACCATCACCCGAAAAACCACTCCAATGAGTTTTGACGAACGTATCGAAAAGCTCAACGAAGTTCAGCGGGGATGGGTGAATGCTTTCCGTATGGCAAGTATTCACGGTAAACTCAAAGAACT
>CAMTWS010000213.1:0-13525 GCA_947085485.1 uncultured Prolixibacteraceae bacterium | reverse complement strand
TTACTCCGAAAAGTCGGAAATTCAATAATTTTCATCTGTTTGACCCCTAACCCCAAAGGGGAACATCTGAAAATCATTGAATTAGGAAGTCCCCCCTTTGGGGGTTAGGGGGTCAAAGGACTTTTCGGAGCAGACTCAATCTTTAAAAGCAAATCGTTTGTCGGTTAAGATTTCTACCCCCGATTTTGTTGAATACCCAAGTGTTTTACCACCTTTATTGAAGACTATGGTAAAATCTTCCCTTGTTTCTACAGTCCATTTGGGTCCGCAACTTTGAAACAGAAAAGTCAACAGAAAAAATGTGGTAAGAAACAATACCCTGAAATGAAAAGGAATTGTCAAGTCCGTTGTTTTTTTTATCCTGGTTTTCATGGTGTAAAATTGTTTTTGTTAGTTATCGAAAAAAAATATGTGTCAATTCGACACAATATTAGTTTTTTAACCATTCAAATCAAAAAAGAAAAAAAGAAATTGTTTAATTTGTTATCTCAACTGTCGGGATAAATATGAATAGATTCCTCTCTTCGTTCGGAATGACAAGCCTGTAAAATTTAGCTCGTTGTCATTCTGAGCGTAATGCAATGAAGCGAGAGAATCTTTTTCGTAATAATAAATTTAACCGGACAACAGGAATTTATTATAGAAAAAACGGGACTCTACAAAATTTTCGGAAATGAATTTTGAAACAAATAATTACCTGAACTCGGTTTCGCTTGATTGTGTTGTTTTTGGATTTCATGACAACCAGTTAAAAGTTTTACTGCTTGAAATGAAGTTTTCGCATGAGTGGGCTTTGCCCGGTGGTTTTGTTCAGTTGGACGAATCTTTAGAAAATGCGGCGTCCAGGGTTTTAAAAGAACGCACCGGGTTGGACAATATTTTTCTGAAACAATTTAAAGTTTTCAGCGACCCGCAGCGTTCGAAAATGAATCCGGCGGTAAAGGATTTGATTGAGTCGGGAGCCGATCCGAACCTCGAATGGTTTGCCCAACGGTTTATTTCGGTAGGATTTTATGCATTGGTCGATTTTACAAAGGCAGTTCCAACCCCCGATTTTTTTTCAGAATCTGCCGAATGGGAAAATATAGATGAAATAGAAAATCTGATGCTCGATCACAACCTCATTCTTCAGAAAGCCCTGCAAACGCTGCGGCTCCAACTAAACTACCAACCAATTGGCTATAACCTGCTGCCCGATAAATTTACCATGCCCGAATTTCAAAAACTTTACGAAACCATCCTGGGCAAAACCCTCGACCGCCGCAATTTTCAGCGGAGAATTCTTTCATTTAATATTCTCAATAAACTACCCGAAACCAAGAAAGGTGGAGCGTTCAAATCGCCGTTTTTATACGAATTCAACGTTGAAAATTATAGAAAGGCGTTGGAAAACGGATTGACCGGTGGGTGGTGATTTTTTAACGGTCGTATTAGTTTGTTTGTTACCTGAAAAGCAGCGGCGCAAATTCAGACAAATACACCCGCCAGTTGCGCCATGTGTGGCCACCTTCGCTTTCAACATAAGTATATTTCATTCCAATTTTATCCAGTCTTTCCCTGAATTCAACTCCCGGCTTATAAAGAAAATCAGTCTTACCCATGCCAATCCAGTACAGTTTGTAGCCGTTGTTTTTTTGTGCTTTCAATGTTTCATCGAGGTTTTCATACACCTTCGAAGTCACTTTGTGGTCGGGTAAAATGGCAGCCGAAAACAAACCAATGTAATCGAAAGTATTCGGGTAAAACCTCGAAATATGCAGCGAATGGAACCCACCCATTGATAAACCTGCAATACCGCGGCTTGATTTTTCAGCTTTTACACGATAGCTGTTTTCCACAAACTTCATGATGTCGGGAAAAGTTGCTTCGTATTTGCCGTCCATGGTATTTGGCAATTGAAAAGTTGGTTTGTAAAACCCGAGGTTTGATTCGCCCGGTGCGGCTTCCTGTGCCACATTTCCGTTGGGCATCGCCACAATCATGGGTTTTGCTTTTCCCTGTGCAATCAGGTTGTCGAGAATCTGGGCAGTCCTTCCCAGTGCAATCCAGGCTTCTTCGTCGCCGCCCATTCCGTGCAGCAAGTAAAGAACCGGGTATTTTTCCTTGCTGTCTTCATATCCGGGAGGAGTGTAGATAGTAATACGGCGCATTTTTTCGTTCCCGGGAGAGTTGTACCAGCGGCGTGCAACCGTTCCGTGGGGAACAGCATTGACTTTATATAAATCGGCTTGTCCGCCGGCAACAATAAAAACATTGGTTATTGTGGCCACATCGCGGATGAGGTAAACATTATTGGGGTCGGTCGATTTTACTCCGTCAACCAAGAACGAGTAGCTGTATAATTCCGATGGCAAAACTTCGGTGGTGAAACTCCAGAGGCCTTTTTCGCCCTTATTCATAACAACGCTGCCGGAAGTCCAGCCTTCGGCAGGCATCCAGTCGCCCGAAAGTTTTACCTCTTTGGCTTCGGGCGCCATAAAACGGAAAGTTACCGAATTATCAGCGTTAATTTCGGGGGAAACAATTTCGGCAGCGCCCCATAACGCCTGTTGAGCAAAGGATGTAAGGCTTGCCATAATTAAAAACAGTACGATTGCTTTTTTCATGATGATTTGATGTTTTGATTCAGATTCTGAAATTAATAATAAGTTTCAGGTAAAAGTAAAATTGATTTTGAAATAGAAAAACTTTTTTGTGTTAAAATGACACAATGAGAAGATATTCACTAAAAGAATATCAATTTTCAACTTGCTAATGTGTTAAGATAAATGTTGAAAACTTTATGGTAAAGTATGATAGACTTTACAATCATGACTATTATTTTTGACTAAAATAGTCAACAGCGGTTATGTCAACAAAAAAAATCGGGGAAAAGCTCAGAAAACTAAGGGAAGAAAATGAACTTCCATTAAGAAAAGTTGCGGCAACAATTGATATTGACGTTGCAATTTTGAGCAAAATGGAAAGGGGAGAAAGACGATTGACCAAAGAAATAGTTCAAAAACTTGCCAGGCTTTATAATTACGACCAGGAAGAATTATTGGTACTTTACCTTAGTGACAAAGTGCTTTACGAAATTGGCGATGAAGACTTGGCATTGAGGGCTTTGCAGGTTGCAGAAGAACAAATCAAATATCAAAAAACCATCAGGAAAAATGAAAACTGAAATAATAATATCAGAAGCGTTACAAACATTGAAGGACTTTTTAACCAAACTGTTTCAGTTCGAAAGCGCTGATCTTGACTTTGGTATTTATAAAATACTGCATTATAAAAAAGCTGAGGTTGAAGAATTCATCAATAAACTACTGACCGAAAAGGTACGCGAACAACTCAATATTCTTGCATCGGTTGAAAATGAAAAACTGAATGCGCAGGTACAGGAACTGGAAAAATCGGCCAACATCAGTAAATATCTGGAAGCCGTTAAAAAGAATGACACCGGGCGTATTGCCATTTATGAGGAAGATTTCGAAACCGACATTGCCCATTATAAGGCATTAAAGTCGCAACTGGAACATCAAATCAGCACCAATAATGCTGAACCGCTTATTTACAATCACCTCACCATTTTCTTTGGCCGTTACTACGATAAAGGCGACTTTGTAAGCAAACGCAGATACGGAAAATCGGAAAAATATGTGGTGCCTTACAACGGTGAAGAAACATATTTCCATTGGGCAAATGCCGACCAGTATTACATCAAAAGCAGCGAATTGTTCAGAAAGTATTCATTTAAAGTTCCGTCATCGACCGGACACTGGAATGTTCATTTTAAACTGCGTGAATTACAGGAAGAAAACGGAAATGCAAAAAGTGAAAACAACAAGTTCTTTGTTATTGCAGACAATCCTGTTGAAACCATAGAAAATGAAGTAAACATCTTTTTCGAATACCGGGCGTTAACCAATGGCGAAAAAGACAGCAAGGGGAAAAATCAGGAAGAGTTGAACGATTATTCTGTTCCCGTCATTACAAAATCACTGGCAAAACATTTTGTATTAGCCGAATTAAACAAACCAACAGGCGACAAAACCAAACTTGCCAAAGAACTCAACAGGTACACTGCTCGCAATAAATACGATTTTTTTATTCACAAAGACCTGAAAGGATTCCTTACCCGTGAACTGGATTTTTATATTAAAAGCGAATTGCTCAGGTTAGACGACCTCACTGTTTTTGATACTGTTACTCACTACGAAAAAATAAAACTACAGTTTAATATTGTAAAAACCTTTAAAACCATCGCTTCCACCATTATCGATTTTATCAGCCAGGTAGAAGATTTTCAGAAGAAACTTTGGGAGAAGAAAAAATTTGTTATCAACACCCATTATGTAATTACGCTTGACAAGTTAGCCGCTTTTACTTCCGATGAATTTACCGTTGAAATACTTACCGAAGCGCTGAAAAACGAAAAGCAAACCGAAGAGTGGAAAACCCTTTTTGGAGAAGGCATTTTGCACCTATGGAAAGAGTTGAATCCCGATGATGTAAAAAATGAAGATGGAACTTACAAAAAACTGCCCGTTGATACGGTTTATTTTAACGATGAGTTTAAATGGAAATTGATTTGTAAGATTTCAGAAAACAAAGTATTAGATACACAGCTTGACGGGATTGTTTTTCATAGTGATAATTACCATGCACTACAGTTGATTCAGGAGAAGTATCTTGATTCAATTCAAAGCGTTTACATTGACCCGCCTTACAACACAGATGCATCAGCAATTCTTTACAAAAACGATTACAAGGATTCTTCGTGGCTGTCAATGATGCATTCAAGGCTTGAATCTTCGTATGACCTTTTGAAAGATGACGGAATTATTTGTGTGGCAATTGATGACGAAGAAGTAACAGGCACAAGGTTTATTTTGAATCAGTTATTTTTAAAACAAACTGGAATTGCAGCAGTTCGTTCTAATCCTGCCGGGCGCAAAACAAAGGGTAAATTTGCACCTGCACACGAATATGCCCTGTTTTATGGTAAAACCGAAAAGTCGATTCCTGACGCTTTGGATATTACAGAGAGCAGATTGAAACGTTACCCAAAAGAAGATGATAAAGGGCGATTTGCATGGGCTAATTTTATTAGGTCTGGAAACAACGACAAAAGAGAAGACCGTCCAAAGCTATACTATCCAATATTCGTTGATTCAGATGACAAAATTCGTGTTCCTGAACTTGAATGGGATGATGAAAATCAAGAATATACGTTGTTGGAACAACCGAAAAATAATGAATCAATTATTTATACAATTCTGAAAAATGGGAGTACTTTAATTGAAAAGAATTGGCAACGTGGACATGTAAGAACTAAAAAAGAACTGGATGAGTTTCGAATTCGGAGGACAGAATTGGGTGAAGTAAGTATTGATTTTAAAACACGCCTTGATGAAGATTCCTTACCAATAACCTGGTGGGACGACAAAAAATATGCTTCTGCAAATTATGGTGCAGCAGAACTGAAAAGACTTTTTGGTAATAAAACTTTCGATTTTCCGAAAGCGCAGAAACTTGTTTTAGATTGCCTGAAAGCTAGCGGGGCAAAGGAAGATAGCAGCATTGTTTTGGATTTTTTTCCAGGTTCAGGAACCACTTTTCATTCAGTTCAAATTTTAAACCAGGAAGATGAAGGAAACAGAAAATGTATTTTATGCGAACAAGGGAATTACGTTTATTCCATTATCATTCCCCGAATAAAAAAGGTTGCGTACAGTTTCGATTGGAAAACAGGCAAACCCGAAAACCAGAACGGGCTTGGCATTTTTATAAAATACCAGCGCCTGGAGCAATACGAGGAAGCCTTGGAGAACATTGCGTTTAACCCCGGCATCGACACTGCACAGGGCGCTTTGCAGTTTAACGACTACATACCCAAATACTTCCTGTATTTCGAAACATCGGAAAGCAACACCTTTTTAAATCTCGATGCTTTTAAAAACCCGTTGAAGTATTCGTTAAAAGTGTTCGATAACTACAATTATACCGAACAGGTTGTTGATGTCGTTGAAACCTTTAACTATCTGATTGGCCTGCAGGTAAGCAGTTTCAGGCAAACAGAGCGCCAAAACCGGAAATACATTTTTGTAACCGGCAGCGACAGGCAAAACAGAAAAATTGTTACCGTGTGGCGCGATGCCACCGAACTGGATTTTGCCCTCGACAGGGATTTTATCCGCGAAAACCTGCAAGCCACAAGCTACGATGTGCTGTATGTTAATCATCAGTGTGCCATCGAAGGAGCTGTAATGATTGAGGAAGTATTTAAAAACAGAATGACCAGGACATGAACATAGAGAAGCATTTAGTCCTGAATAAATTTTTCCTGCATCTTGCAGGCTACAGCGAGTTTGACAATTTAAGGGAAGATTTTAACCAAACCCCCGAAGGTTGCGATGCCGCAGGAAACAGCTATGTATTGCATGCTCTAATGGGGAAAGAAGTTCGAATGGCAGAACACGACCTGAAACGTTATGACGAAGCCATAAAAGGGTATGAAGATAAACTGAAAGCCAACCGGAACGAAACAGATTTCAGCCTCAAATATTTCCAGTATTTTGCCATTCTGTTTACTGAATACTATTTTGATAAACTTACTTCAAACAAGGCACAGTTGCTATCAGACCTGAATTTTTTTGCCTCACAATACTGTGCCGGCGCAAATGTAAATCAGGTTCATTTTGAAGATTCCGACCTACAGAAACTGGCCTACTGGATGGCAACCGGAAGTGGCAAAACCCTTTTGATGCACATCAATTACTGGCAAATGATGAAGTATTTTTCCACATGGGAAAATATCATTCTCATTACTCCCAATACAGGAATGAGTAAACAGCATTTTGAAGAATACCGTTTGAGCGGGATACCCTGCAAACAATACAACGGCAGCGAAGAAAGCCTGAAAACACGCGAAGGGGAGGTGCTGATTATTGAAGTTACCAAACTGACAGGCGAAAAAAAGGGAGAAGGCGTAAGCGTTGACGTTTCATATTTCAGCGAATACAACAACCTGGTATTTATCGACGAGGGGCACAAAGGGCAAAGCAGCGAAGAAAAAACATGGAAAAAACTGCGTGAGGCATTGGCAAAAGAAGGATTTATTTTTGAATACTCAGCCACTTTCGGACAAGTTATCAGAAAGAATGCAAGCCTGCTTTTATCGGAATACAGCAAAGCCATCATTTTCGATTACAGCTACCGCTATTTTTATACCGATGGATATGGGAAAGATTTTTACAGTTACAATACGGCCTTGCAGGAATACAATGAGGTTCAGACAAATCTTGTATTGACTGCCGGCTTACTGGCTTTTTACGAACAACTGGAATTGTTTGAAAAATTCAGGGAAGAACTAAGGGAATATAAAATTGAAAAGCCACTTTGGATTTTTGTCGGGAGCAAGGTTGTTGGTAAGAATTCAACTAAGGACAATATTCAGCAAACATCTGATGTGGTGAACATTATCCTGTTTCTGAATCGTGTGTTATCTGATGCCGTCTGGCTGCAACAACAAATTGAAATCCTGCTTTCAGGTGAAAGCGGGTTGATTGACGGAAAGGGCAACGATATTTTCAGCGGCCGTTTTCAATATGTAAGAACAAACCGGATAACCGCTGAAAGAATGTTAGACAAAGTATTTAACGGAAGCGGCGCGCTTGATTTGTTTGAAATAAAAAATGCTGACGGAGAAATCGCATTAAAGGCAGGAAACAGCGAACAATTTTTTGGCATTATCAATATTGGCGATGTGGACGGATTGAAGAAGAAAATCAAAGAATCATTGCCAGGTCAGGAAGTGAAGCCTGAGAATATTCTCAAAAGTCAGTTTGATAAAATCAACGAAAATAACTCTCCGGTAAATATGCTGATTGGTTCAAAGAAGTTTATCGAGGGTTGGAACAGTTGGCGTGTGAGCAACATGGGCTTGCTCAACATGGGAGCATCAGAAGGACCGCAAATTATACAGTTATTCGGTCGGGGCGTTCGTTTGAAAGGAAAGAACAAATCATTGAAAAGAGAAGATACACAACGATACGAAATAAAAACCCTGCAAACACTTTCCATTTTTGGCGTGAATGCCAATTACATCAAAGCATTTCTTGACAATATTGAAAACGAGATTGAAATGCCCGAAGATGTTGAGATACCCATTCGGTTCAACAGGAAAGAAAATTGGGACAAAAAAATTTTCACCTTCAAAACTTCGGATGGCTACAGTTTCAAAGAAGAGTTAATTACGCTGAAATATATTCCTCCGATTGCGCAAAGAATTTCTATTGACCTGAGACCCAAAGTTACTGTTACCAGTGGAATGGAATCGGCAGTTGCAGAAGCCCAGGCAGAATACCTGTCTGAGAATAACCCCCTTATAAATTCGTTGTTTGCCCGTTTCATCAACTGGGACAAGATTTTCTTGTCGATAAGCGCATTTAAGATAGCAAGGGGATTTTTCAATCTGGTAGTTGAAAAAGATGTTTTGAAAACCATAATCAATGCCAACGAGTATAAACTTCTTATTCTGAATAATCAGCTTGAGCGGGAAAGTTTCGGGCTGCAAAAGAAGTTGCATCAATACGCTGAAATAATTCTTAAAGATTACGTGAATAAGTTTTATGCCGACAATGAAAAGAAGCATCTGACCAGGAATCTGGAAGCACATTTACTTCAAACATCCCTGTTACCGGAGTTGTTTCCTGAAAACAACACGCTTATACTGAAAGTGCCCAAGAGAATGATTCAGGAAGTTTTGAAACTTAAAGATAAGATGGAAAACTTCTATAAATATGATGTTCAAAGAATTCCAACCATTCATTTTGACAAACATTTATATTCACCAATAGCTGCTTTCCGAAAGGGTTCTGACTTTGAGGAAATCAAATCAATTCCGGTTAAGTTGAATAAAGGTGAAACGGATTTTATTACACACTTGCGGACATTCCTTTTATCAAAAACCGAACAGTTAAAGGGCAAGGAATTTTTTATTTTAAGAAATCTATCAAAAGGAAAGGGCATTGGTTTCTTTGTTGAAACAGCTTCATTTTACCCTGATTTTATTCTCTGGATTAAGCAGGAAAAGCAGCAAGATATTCTTTTCGTTGACCCAAAGGGAATTTTAATGATGGGAAATGTAAACGATGAGAAAGTAAGATTCTGTACTCACACAATTAATGAAATTCAAGACGCTTTGCGTTTGAAACTTCAGGAAGATGGTAATGAAACTGTTTTGAATTTATATGCTTATATTTTATCGGTAACGCCCTATATAAAGGTGAAATCGAAATTTGGAAACGGTAACCTGACAAAAAAGGAATTCAAAGACAGCCATATTTTATTTCAGGAAATAAATCAGAATTATTTGAATGAGCTTTTTGAAGGGAAGATTTAACTTGCGCCCCTTCGCGCTGTAATACAATCGGTGTGCAATTCGACAGAATTGAAAATTCCCTCTGCTATTGAAGTTGATAACTTTTGAGATTTTACAGGGAGGCAAGTTTTTAGCCGTTTCCGGCAAGGCACGGATTATACTTCGTTAAATCCTCGCCAGCTATAACACAAATCAGTGCCACCGTTGCTTTTAAAACCTAAAATTCACAAAGAAATTCAATGTAATTTTCTGTGCTTTTACAAGTGTGGTTTCGTTATCTGGTTGTTTTCGAAATAGAAATTTCAGCTAAAATATTAGGGTTGTTTTTGGTGAAAAAATGACGTGATATTTAATCGAATCATAATTTATCCAAAAGATTTTGTCATTGCTTTCTACTTATATTGATTTATATTTGACGGGCTTGAAATTTTTAACCATTTCATTAACTAAGCATGACAAATTTATACACCTTAATCATGGCAGGTGGTTCAGGAACCCGTTTCTGGCCGCGCAGCAAAGCAGCAAAACCCAAACAGTATCTGAATTTGTTTGGAACCGAATCTTTGTTGCAATCAACAATAAAACGATTTTCGACTTTTACCGAAACCGAAAATATATATGTGGTTTCGGGTAAAAGTCAGGCTGAAGTTTTAGAGCTGCAAACCCCCATGCTTCCAAAGGCTAACCTGATTTACGAACCGGTTGGAAAAAACACGCTGCCTTGTATCGGACTGGCAGCCATGTTTGCCGAAAAAGAAAATCCCGAGGGAATTATGGTTGTTACACCTTCGGATCATTTAATCGAAAACGATGAACTTTTCAGGGATACAGTTTTAGCAGCAGTAAAAATTGCCGATGAACGCAACGGAATTGTAACCATCGGGATTACTCCAACCTATCCGGCAACGGGTTATGGTTATGTAAAAATAGCCGAAGATATTACTGGTTCCGAAAAAATCAGGCAATTCAAAGTTGAAAGGTTTGTTGAAAAACCAAATGAGCCAACTGCCACTGAATATTTAAAACAGGGTGGTTTTTACTGGAACAGCGGTTTGTTTGTGTTTAAAATTTCGGTATTTCTTGATGCAGTAAAACAATTTGCTCCTGCACTTTATTCCGATTTGCGTAAAATTCAGGCCGACCTTGGCTTTCCTTCGTTTGAACAGACTCTTGATACCATTTACCGCGCTGTTGAAGGTATTTCGGTTGACTATGGAATTATGGAATATGCCAAAAATATTTACCTGGTTGTGGGCAATTTTGTGTGGAACGATTTGGGAAGCTGGGAGTCGGTTTATCTCACCGACGAAAAAGATGAAAATGGTAATGCAGGTGCGGGTGAATCAATCATTATCGATTCAAAAAACTCATACATTTATTCTGAAACTGGTTTGATTGCTCTGGTTGGGCTTGACGATGTGATTGTTGTTCAGGATGGAAATACAACGCTTGTTTGCAAGCGCGACAAAGCCGAGGAGATAAAAAAAGTGGTTGACCGGCTGAAAGCAGAAAATAAAAATGAATATTTGTAAAACTAATAAAACCAATAGATAATAATGGATAACCTAAAAAAAGTTGTGATAGAAAAAAAGTTTCTGATACCCTTTATTTTAATCACAAGTTTATTTTCCCTTTGGGGTTTTGCCAACGATATTACCAATCCGTTGGTGGCTGCATTTCGCACCGTGATGGAAATTTCGAATGCAAAAGCTGCGCTTATCCAGTTTGCATTTTACGGTGGATACGGAACGATGGCTATTCCGGCAGCTTTGTTTGTTAAACGCTACAGTTACAAGGCCGGTATTTTATTGGGACTGGGTTTGTATGCCATTGGTGCACTTCTGTTTTTCCCTGCTGCACAATTCGAAATGTTTGGCTTTTTTTTGGGGTCTTTGTATATTCTAACATTTGGACTGGCATTTCTCGAAACTACAGCAAATCCGTATATTCTGGCAATGGGTTCCGAAGAAACGGCAACCCGCAGGTTAAACCTGGCACAATCATTTAATCCGATGGGTTCGTTACTTGGTATGTTTGTGGCTTCACAGTTTATTTTAACAAACCTGCAAAGCGATAAAAGGGATGCTGCCGGAAACCTGATTTTTACAACATTGGATGTGGCTGAAAAAGCATCTATTAGAACACACGATTTGGCTATTATTCGTGATCCTTATGTAATTCTGGGTTTTGTGGTTATTGCAATGTTTGCATTAATTGCCTTTTATAAAATGCCAAAAAGGGAAAAAGCCGATCATTCGGTACACCCAATGATTACTGCCAGGCGGCTTTATAAAAATGTTAGGTATCGCGAAGGTGTTATTGCGCAGTTATTTTATGTGGGTGCGCAAATTATGTGCTGGACATTTATTATTCATTATGCCGAAAACCTGGGAATCCCAAAATCAACAGCCCAAAACTACAATATTGTGGCGATGATTATCTTTTTATCGAGCAGGTTTGTTAGTACTTTGCTGATGAAATACCTTAACCCAAAGTTGATGTTAACGGCCTTTGCAATTGGAGGAATGGTAACAACTACAGGAGTTATTCTGGTTGGAGGAATGACAGGTTTGTATTTACTTGTTGCAACTTCTGCTTTTATGTCGCTCATGTTTCCAACAATTTATGGTATTGCACTAAAAGGGCTTGGCGAAGATTCAACACTTGGTGCTGCAGGGCTTGTGATGGCAATTGTGGGAGGAGCTTTAATGCCTCCACTTCAGGGAGTTATTATCGATTTTGGAACTGTTGGCTTTTTGCCCGCAGTTAATTTCTCGTTTATCCTTCCTTTTATTTGTTTCGTGGTGATTGCTGTTTATGGATACAGGACCTTAAAGGTGCATTTGGATTAGGAAGTTAATTTTTTTGACCTGAAATATTAAAAACTAACCCATGAAATTCATAACAGTCAGGGAATCTCATTACGTTGCCGATTTGGTGGTATTAAAAAGCCGCCTGGAATCGGAAGGAATTGTTTGCCGTTATAAAAACGAACTGACCGCCCAGGTACTCAACTATATACCATCTTTTTTGGTCGAATTGCAGGTGCCTGAAGAAGACGTGCCCCGTGTTAGGGAAATTTTGATTGAAACCGGAGAGTTGCAAACCGAAAATACACAACTTGTTTGTCCCAAATGTGGGTCTGAAAAAGTAAAAATGAAACTTAGTATTCTGAAAAAGATACTCCTGTTTTTTTCGGTTTTATATGCACTTGGAACAAATGTGCCAATGGACAAATTGTTCAAAAGGGCAAAATATTATTGTAGGGATTGTGGAGAAGAAGTAATAAATTAATTTTTGAATATCTTTCTGAAAAGATTTGTCTGCAATCACCTTCATTTTGAAAGTTCTTTTATTAATTCATATCTGTTATTTTGGAAGAAAGCATCCGAAAAATAATACACATCGACATGGATGCATTTTACGCATCGGTTGAACAACTGGATAACCCGGAGTTGCGCGGGAAACCTGTTGCCGTTGGCGGTTCGGGCGAAAGGGGAGTGGTTGCCGCTGCAAGTTACGAGGCCCGGAAATTTGGCGTCCGTTCGGCAATGCCCTCCAAAATTGCTATGCGAAAATGCCCCGGCCTGATTTTTGTAAAACCCCGTTTCCAGCGTTATAAAGAAATCTCAAACAAAATAAGGGAAATCTTTTTTGAATATACCAATTTGGTTGAACCGCTTTCGCTGGATGAGGCATACCTTGATGTTACCTATACAAAACGTGGAAAACCATCGGCAACTTTAATCGCTCATGAAATTAAAAAGCGAATTTTTGAGGAAACCAAACTAACGGCTTCGGCAGGTGTTTCGTACAACAAGTTTTTGGCAAAAGTGGCTTCCGAAGTCAATAAACCCAATGGAATTTTTGTGGTTACACCGCAACAGGCACAAGAATTTATAGATAACCTGGAAGTACGTAGATTCTATGGAATCGGGAAAGTAACTGCCGAAAAACTGAACAAGATGGGAATCTGGTTTGGCCGCGACCTGAAAAAAATGGATCGGCTGGAGCTGGTCAGGTTGTTTGGAAAGGCAGGAAGTTATTATTATAAAATATGCCGTGGGGAGGATAACCGCCAGGTTGAGCCTTTTCAGGAACGCAAATCGGTTGGCGCAGAAGAAACTTTTTCGACAGACCTTTTTTACAGCGCCGATT
>CAMTWS010000212.1:0-10424 GCA_947085485.1 uncultured Prolixibacteraceae bacterium | reverse complement strand
CTTCCGATCTATTCGCGAAAGCGACATGCAACTGGGCCAAAATTTTATCAGCGATATCAAAAAAAGTAAAGTCCAGCTAAAAAACGGTCAAATTGCCGATGTTAAATGGTATCAGTTTAAAGTGCCAATACGCAATCCCGATAAAGTGATTGGCAACATCAACGACTTTAAGTCAATCCGGTTTTTACGGATGTTTATGCGTGGATTTCGGGATTCAACCATTTTGCGTTTTGCCGAACTCGATTTGGTACGCGCCGATTGGCGAACCTATACACGCCATATTGGCGAACCCGATGCCGTTTCGCCCAATGCCAATTTTAATGTGTCGGCAGTTAGTATCGAAGAAAATGGAAGCCGCGAACCGGTGAACTACATTTTGCCCCCCGGGATTTCGCGGGTAATAGACCCTGCAAATCCCCAACTTCAGCAGTTGAACGAACAGTCGATGGTATTAAAGGTAGCCGGGCTCGAACAGGGCGACGCACGCGCATCGTACAAATCGCTAAACATGGATTTCAGAAGATATAAACAATTAAAACTCGAAGTACATGCCGAGCAAATTGAAGAATATCCGTTAAAAGATAATGAACTGTACTTTTTCGTCCGTTTAGGTTCCGACTACAATTTCAACTACTACGAATATGAATTACCGTTGAAACTTACACCATACGGACGCTACAACGGTGATATTGAAAGCGACCGCTATATTGTATGGCCCGACGAAAACCGTTTGAACGTTTCCCTCGATTTATTTACTGACGTAAAACTGGAAAGGGACGATGAAATGCGCCAGGCAGGCTCAACCGTTTCTATTCAGGATGTGTACGAAATTGTGCACCAGGGCTGGAATAAAAACAGAAACAAAGTCAAAATAAAGGGGAGCCCGAACCTTGGCAACGTTCAGGTAATGATGATTGGTATCAGGAACAGGAAAGGACAAATCAACACAGGCCCAAAAGCTGTTGAAGTATGGGTAAACGAATTGCGCTTATCTGACTCCGACGAAAAAGGAGGATGGGCTGCAAATGCACGTTTGGCAACGAGAATCGCCGATTTGGGAAATGTTACTTTTGCCGGACGTACCAGCTCCGAAGGGTTTGGAGGGATAAACGAAAACAAAAACAGCAGGCAACTCGACAATATTAATGAATTCGACGTGGCCGCCTCGCTCGATTTGGGGCGTTTCTTCCCTGAAAAACTTGGGGTACGGCTTCCGTTTTACTATGGCTTTTCGCGCAGCGCCCAAAACCCAAAATACGACCCTGTAAAACCCGATATCGAACTTAAAAAATCATTGGAACACGCCGGAAGCCAGCATGAAAAAGATTCAATTAGATTTATTTCACAGGATTTGATAACCCGCAAAAGCATCAACTTTACCAACGTAAAGGTTGAACCTCAAACCGAAAAAGAAAAAGTCAACCTGTGGGATCCTGAAAACTTTGCAGTTACCTACTCGTACAACGAAACCACCAGAAGGGATATTAATACCGAATTGAACGGCGATAAAACACATCGAGGGATGTTTTCGTACAACTTCAGCAGCCGGCCAAAATTAGTTCAGCCTTTCAGTAAAATACCGGCAATGCAAAAAGGGCCATTAAAACTAATCGGTAGTTTCAACTTTTATCCGCTTCCCACACAAATTTCATTCAGGACCGATTTGTACCGGCGATATCACGAAACAAAAACACGGAACATTACCAACCCCAATTTTATTCTGCCGCCCACCTATCAAAAAGATTTCCTCTGGAACCGGTTTTTTGATTTACGGTACGATGTAACACAGGCATTAAAAGTCGATTTTTCGTCGAGTGGTATAAACCGCATTGATGAGCCCGAAGGAAGAATGAATAAAAACGACAATGATTATCAATGGAAAAAAGACTCCATATTAAACAGCCTTTACGATATGGGAAGGCCAACCATTTACGACCACAACATTAATGTTCAGTACAACGTACCTTTAAACCAGATTAAATTTTTGAATTTTATTTCGGCAAACATTCGTTACCAGGGAACTTACAATTGGCTTGCCGGGCCAATCACAGCCGATACCATCAAATTGGGTAACCGGGTTCAAAACTCGCAAAACTGGCAACTCAACGGAAACGTGACCTTTACCAGTTTATACAATAAAGTGCCTTATTTAAGAGAAGTAAACCAAAAATTCAGAAGGACCAGCCGGACCAGGGGCAGTATAAACCAGCAACAGGGTGGCAACCGTCAAACCCAGCAAAGAGAGGAAACTCCAACAAAAACCCAGGAACAAACCTATACCAACAATATAAAACTGGAGGCAAACACAACCCAGAAAATAACCCATAGGCTCAATACAAAAAAAATAAAGGTTGTTGTTTCGGGTGTTGATGGCAAAGTAATACCGGTAAGGGTTGATTTGATTGATGCAAATGTCATAGATATTACCCCTCTGGCCGATGCTTCGCAGGCCTTGCTCACCGTAAGCGGTAAACCCGGAGACCAAAACCTGTTTAAAGATATTCTTGATGTAACAACACGTGTTTTAATTGGTGTCCAGAATTTTTCGGCTACCTATAATCAAAACGGCGGAACAGTTTTACCCGGCTACCTGCCCGAACCGGTATTTTTAGGCGGCGGAAAGTATCAGCCCGACCCCAGCTTTGGCTATAACGCCGGTTCGAGTTATGCACCGGGATTGCCCTTCCTTTTAGGTTGGCAAAACGACGATTTTGCACGAAAGGCAGCTTCAAATGGTTGGATTACCAACGACTCGACATTAAACACACCCTATCTGTTTACAAAAAGCGAACGGATAAGTTTCAGGACAACCATTGAGCCCCTTCCCGATTTAAGGATTGATGTCACCTCCGACCGCGCTTATGCCGTAAATACAACCCAGTTTTTCAACTACGATTACTCAACCGGTAATTTCAATGCAAACAGTTTGACAGAATCGGGTAATTTTAGCATGTCAACAATTACATGGGGAACATCATTTTTCTCGTTTGGGAAAGGAAATGATTATAAGTCGGAGTCATTCGAGAATTTAAAGGAGTACCGGCCAATTATTGCCCATCGCCTTGCATCTCAGCGCCCAACCGATAATGGTTTTGGTTACGATCCCACCGCGCCAAACGCCAAATATCCCGGATACCCTGACGGCTATGGCCCCAACTCGGCAGAGGTTCTTGTTCCTGCATTTTTAGCAGCCTATCAAAATAAAGATCCCGAAAAAGTTTCGCTCGGCATGTTTCCTTCGATAAAATACATGAGGCCTAACTGGAGTATCAGGTACGAAGGAATGGTATCGAAAATTCCGGGATTGAACAAATATATCCGCTCGCTTAATTTTACACATGCCTATCGTTCAAGCTACAATGTTGGCTCTTTTATAACCAACCTGAAGTATATGCAGGAAACCGACGGGTTCACCTATATACGCGATATTGCCGATAATTTTATTTCTCCCTACGATTTTAATTCTGTGAGTATCATTGAATCCTTAAGTCCGCTGATTAATATGGATATTATGTGGATGAGCGACCTGACCACCCGAGGTGAAATTAAACGAACACGCAGTCTTCAACTGGCTTTTGCTAATAATCAGCTTACCGAAACAGTGAGCAATGAATACACTGTTGGTGTTGGATACCGGTTTACACAAATGGACCTGATTATTAAAACAAAAAAATCGCAACAGGTTTATTCAAACGACCTGAATATCCGCGCCGACTTTTCGTACAGAAAAAATCTGACACTACTTCGTCAGTTGGATGAAGACAAAGACCAGCTTACCGCCGGACAAAGCGCGTTCACCATAAAAACATACGCCGACTACATGTTGAGCGACCGCTTCCAGATGCGTATTTTCTTCGATAAAATTATAAATACACCTTTTACTTCGCTGTCGTTTCCAACATCGAATACAAACATTGGAGTAAGTTTCAGGTTTACGCTGGCGCAATAATATTTATAAAAAAAATTTACCTTTGTTAAAAACTACAGCTATGGAATATACAGCAGTAATTAAACAAGATGGTGAATGGTGGATTGGCTGGATTGAGGAAATACCAGGAGTAAACTGTCAGGAAAAAACAAAAGAGCAACTTGTTGACAGCTTAAAAATTACTTTAAAAGAAGCAATTGAATTCAACAAAATCGATGCAATAAACCTTGCTGGGAAAAACTTTTCGGAAGAAAAGATTGCCGTATGAAACGTTTGATTCTAATTAAACATCTTAAAAAAACGGATGTGAGTTGCTTCGTGAAGGAAGTAACCACTCGTGGTGGATAAATACAAATAAAAATTTACGTTCAGCTATTCCGCGCCATTCCGAAATAAAAAATCTCCTTGCAAAGAAAATCTGTGTTGATTTAGGAGTTCCTTTTCTGTAAATATTTCAGAAAAATGATTTTCAATTTTGAATTTGATTTTTTTTTTCATTCTTTTGAGTCTTAAATTATATTACAATGATTAAAAATATAAATACAATATGGCTTCCGTGGTGGGGTCTTCTTACGTAAGTCAGGAGTTAAAGAGCCATATTGGTATTTTTAAAAAATATTTCAAAATGAGCCTGCTCCTGTAAAGAGCAGGTTTTTTAATTTAAAGAAAGAATGAAATTGAATAATAATTTTTGGTGGTGGCACAGCAGCTTTTTACAACCGTGAAGAGAGGAAACGCCATTGCCCAAAATAGGAAAACGGCTCATCGAATCACGGTGAGCCGTTTTTTTTAAAGCCCCTGCCCAGCCCTAAGCCCCACCCCGACCCTCCCCACAAGGGAGGGAGAAGGAAAGAAAGAATGAAAAAAAGAAGTAAAAATAAAAAGTATAACAGCTGTTCGAAGTCCCCCCTGCGGGGGGATTTAGGGGGGCTTAATTTTTAATCCTATGGAAAAATTAAATTTTAAACCAGTCGTACGGAAAATACTTGCCGACACGGTTACACCGGTCAGCATTTACTTGCGGCTGCGGACACTTTATCCGAAAGCCATTCTTTTGGAAAGCTCCGATTATCATGGCAACCAGAATGCGTATTCGTTTATTTGTTTCGGTTCGCTGGCCAGTTTTACAGTAACCAATGGCGGGGTGGTGAAAGAACTTCCGGGAAAGGAAAAAGAAAAATTCTCCCTTTCAAAAGAGAGAACCTTAGACAATGAACTGGATGCTTTTTTTAAAACTTTCAATGTTGAAACTGACAAGATAGAACTGCCAGCTAATGGTTTGTTTGGATATGTAAATTTCGATGCCATTCAGCATTTCGAGAATATTAAATTAACCGCCGATAAAAAAGAGGAGTACCAGATTCCGGAGGTGAAATACTGCTTTTATAAATATGTTGTCGCTATCGACCACCATAAAAACCTCATTCACATGGTCGAGAATTTGCTCGAAAACGAAACTTCGCAAATGGATTACATTCATCATTTACTGGTAAATCTCAATTTTTCGACGGCTAAGTTTGAACCCATCGGCGACGAAACTTCAAACATTACCAACGAAGAATATAAAGCGATGGTAACCAAAGGGAAAGAACACTGTTATCGTGGCGATGTTTTCCAGATTGTGTTAAGCCGCCAGTTTGCGCAAAATTACCGGGGCGACGATTTTAACGTTTATCGTTCGCTGCGTTCAATCAATCCATCGCCGTACCTGTTTTATTTCGATTACGGCGATTACCGTATTTTTGGATCGAGCCCCGAGGCACAAATCCGTATTAACAAAAACAAAGCATACATTCACCCCATCGCCGGAACATTTAAACGCACCGGCAATGACGAACAGGATCGCGAACTTGCCGAAAAGCTGAGCAAAGATCCCAAGGAAAACGCAGAACATGTGATGCTGGTTGACCTCGCCCGCAACGATTTAAGCCGCAATGCCAGCAATGTAATTGTTGAAACCTACCGCGAAGTACAGTTTTATTCGCATGTCATTCACCTCGTTTCGCAGGTTTCGGGAGAAATTACCGATGATACCAACCTCATAAAAGTTTTGGGAGAAACCTTCCCTGCCGGAACTTTATCGGGCGCTCCAAAATACAAGGCAATGGAACTGATTGATAAATATGAAAACCAAAACCGTGGATTTTACGGGGGCTGCATCGGTTACCTCGGTTTCGACAGGACTTTAAACCACGCCATTATGATTCGGTCATTCCTGAGCAAAAACAACAAACTTTTTTACCAGGCCGGTGCCGGAATTGTTGCAGACTCGCAGGAGGAAAGCGAATTACAGGAAGTGAACAATAAACTGGCCGCACTTAAAAAAGCCATCGAAATGGCAAAAGAGATAAATTAGGAAGCCCCCCCACCCCCTCCGAAAGAGGGGGAGCAAGAATTAAAAACATAAAATAATAAATAATGAAAAATACAATAACATCCGAGGCAGCTACTTCTCTCCCCTCCTTAGGAGGGGTCGGGGGAGGCTGTTCCATCTTAGTCATCGACAATTACGATTCCTTCACCTACAACCTGGTACACGCCATCAAAAAAATATCAGGTTTGCCGGTCGATGTGTACAGGAACGATGAAATTTCGCTCGACGAAATTGAAAAATACGCCAAAATTGTGCTCTCTCCCGGGCCGGGATTACCGGTAGAATCGGGATTGTTACTCGACATCATCAAAGAATTTGCACCTAAAAAGTGCATTCTTGGCGTCTGCCTTGGACATCAGGCCATTGGAGAAGCATTTGGCGGTAAACTCCACAACATGAATAAAGTATTACACGGAATTGCCACCCCGGTTGAACTTACCGGAATTGAATCTGTTCTTTTCAAGGGATTGCCAAAAACTTTTGAGGTTGGCCGCTACCACTCGTGGATTGTTGAAAAGGAGAATTTGCCCGACTGTTTCGATGTTACCAGTTACGACAGTGAAGGTTTTATAATGAGCATGAAACACAAAGAATTTGACGTTGAAGGCGTACAGTTTCACCCTGAATCGGTATTGACACCGCTGGGCGAGCAAATAATCAGAAATTGGCTGGAAGCCCCCACTAACTCCCCCAAAGGGGGAGAATAAGAATAACATTGTGAATTGCTTAGAATGGTAATATAAGAGATATATCAGAAGCTAAACAATACAAGAAAGTTAAACTTACCACTATATTTTGCCCCGGGATTTATCCCGGGGATTAAGTAGCAAAAAGAAAATTAGGTGCGTCCACTGCAGTTCAAAAAAGAATAATAAGCTGCACGCACCGCAAAACGAAAGTTGATTAGAATGAAAAAAACACTTGAATATTTATTCGAAGGCCACACCCTCTCCCGCGAACAGGCTAAAGAAAGCCTGTTAGAAGTAGGCAAAGGAATGCACAGCGAACCCGAATTTGCCTCCTTTCTCACGGTTTTTAAAATGCGCCCCATCACTTCTGAAGAACTTGCCGGTTTCCGCGATGCTATGGCCGAATTGTGCCTTGCAACCGACCTTTCGGAATATAACGCCATTGATGTGGTTGGCACCGGAGGCGACGGAAAAAATACGTTTAACATCTCAACCCTGGCCTGTTTTGTAATTGCCGGCGCCGGTGTAAACGTTACCAAACACGGCAACTATGCCGTTTCCTCAATAAGCGGATCATCCAATCTTTTGGAATTATTGGGTTACAAATTCAGCAACGACCTTGAAAAACTCAAAACCGACCTCGAAAAAGGCAACTTCTGCTTTTTACATGCACCCCTTTTTCACCCGGTCATGAAACACATTGCACCAGTCCGCCGGGCGCTGAAAGTGCCGACTTTCTTCAATATTCTTGGGCCGATGATCAACCCCGCATCGCCAAAATACCAAGTGCTGGGTGTGAATAATGAAGAAAACTTCACCCATTATAAAAATATTTATGAAACACTTGGAGTGAATTACGCCGTTATAAACAGCCTAGACGGATACGACGAAATTTCGCTGACTGCCGAAACACGAATCGCCTCAAACCACAAGGAATATCGACTTTCTCCTTCCGATTTTGGGATGAAAAATATTCACCCCGAAAAATTGTTTGGAGGAAATACAGTTGAAGAAGCAGCAAAAATCTTTGTAAATATTCTGAAAGGAATAGGAACACCCGAACAAAACAATGTTGTGATTGCCAATGCAGCGCTCGGTTTAAATGTTTACTATCCTGAAAAAGAATTACCGGAATGTGTTGCATTGGCTAAAGAATCGCTAAAAAACGGAAAAGCGCTTGAGAAATTGAAAACAGTAACAAAGTAGCTGTCATTTTTCGGATGTGCGACTGAGAAATCTTCTCTAACAAAGCAAAGGATTTCTCCTATCGTCGAAATGACAAAAAAACAAAAAACAAAAACATGAACATTCTCGATAAAATAATAGAAACAAAAAAAACAGAGGTTGCCAGTCAAAAAAGGATTGTCAGCATTGAACAACTTGAGAAATATCCCCAGTTTAAAAGAACCTGTAATTCCCTGAAAGCAAGTTTACTCAAACCGGATTCATCAGGAATTATTGCCGAGTTTAAACAAAAATC
Source organism: uncultured Prolixibacteraceae bacterium (assembly GCA_947085485.1). Lineage (GTDB taxonomy): Bacteria > Bacteroidota > Bacteroidia > Bacteroidales > Prolixibacteraceae > Draconibacterium. The sequence continues at coordinate 1,953 of CAMTWS010000212.1, read as the reverse complement.
GCCTTCAAAAGGTGAAATCAATTTTAAGGTGAAAGTGGATGATGTAACCAAAGATTATGCAGATGCCGGTGTTGCAGGGATTTCAGTTTTAACCGATTTTGAATATTTTGGCGGAACGCTGGAAAACCTTGTTAAAGCAAGGGAAACCAATCCCAAAATTCCAATTCTCCGTAAAGATTTTATGATTGATGCCTACCAGGTTTTTGAAGCAAAAGCACACGGCGCCGATGTAATCTTGCTGATTGCCGCCTGCCTCGAAAAGGAACAGGCCGAAGCGCTTGCCAAAGAAGCAAAAAAACTTGGAATGGAAGTTTTAATGGAAGTCCACAACGCCGAAGAATTGGATAAAGTAAACGATTTTGTCGATATTGTTGGCGTAAACAACCGCAACCTGAAAAACTTTGAAAAGGATGTTGAAACCTCTGTCCGGTTATCGAAACTAATTCCCGGCAGGTTCGTCAAAATCTCCGAAAGCGGAATCGATAAAGCCGAAACCATTAATTATTTAAGGAAAAACGGGTTTAATGGATTTTTAATTGGCGAAACTTTTATGAAAACCGAAAATCCGGGTGAAACATGCAGAAAACTGATTGCGGAATTATGTCACGAACACTCAAAATAAAAGTTTGCGGGATGAAATTCACCCAAAACCGCGAGGAAGTTGAAAAGCTGCCTGTCGATTTGCTGGGTTATATTTTTTATTCTGCTTCAAAAAGATTTGTAAATGAAAATCCCGAACCCGGGCTTTTTAATTCAGTCAAACCTAAAGTCGGAGTTTTTGTCGATGAAAATGCTTTCGAAATCCTTGCCCTGGCAAAGAACCTGGGTCTTGAGTACGTTCAGCTTCATGGAAAAGAAAACCCGAAAACCTGCCATATTCTGAAAAATCAGGGATTGAAAATTATCAAGGTATTTAGCATTGACGAAACTTTCAAATTCAGCACCACAAAACCTTATGAAAAGATGGCTGAATATTTTCTGTTCGACACTAAAACAACCATTCCTGGCGGGTCGGGGCAGCAATTCAACTGGAAAATACTGGAAAACTACAAAGGAAACACGCCATTTCTTTTAAGTGGCGGAATTGGGCCCGGGGATGCTGATGCCATTCGGCAAATCAATCACCCTAAATTTTCCGGTGTGGATTTAAACAGTGGTTTTGAGGATGTTCCCGGACTGAAAAATATTGAGAAACTTGAGAGATTTATTAATAAAATTAAAATCAAATAAACTATGTGCCCTATGTGCCTATATGGTATTATTTAACCACATAGGCACATAGAACACGCAGAAAATAAAATACAAATGAAATACCAGGTAAACGAAAAAGGATATTACGGCGAGTTTGGCGGGGCGTGGATTTCCGAAATGATGTACTCCAACATCGACGAACTAAAACACTGCTATTTGGAAATTATTGAATCGGAAGGGTTTAAAACCGAGTTCGATCATTTGCTGAAAGACTATGTTGGCCGGCCTTCGCCGCTCTATTTTGCCAGCCGCTTATCGGAACATTACGGTTCGAAGATTTACCTGAAACGCGAAGATTTAAACCACACCGGTTCGCACAAACTAAACAACACGGTGGGGCAGATTTTGCTGGCCCAAAAGCTTGGGAAAACCCGGGTAATTGCCGAAACCGGCGCAGGTCAGCATGGTGTAGCAACAGCCACAGTTTGTGCACTTAAAAACATAAAATGTGTTGTTTACATGGGTGCGCTCGATGTTGCGCGGCAGGCTCCCAACGTAAAAAAAATGAAAATGCTGGGGGCAGAAGTTGTTCCCGTTCACAGTGGAAATAAAACGCTGAAAGACGCCACCAACGAAGCCATGCGTGACTGGATTAACAACCCGGAAGACACGCATTATATTATTGGTTCGGTGGTTGGGCCGCATCCTTATCCCGATATGGTTGCAAGGTTTCAGTCGGTAATCAGCGCCGAAATAAAGTGG
>CAMTWS010000211.1:0-9006 GCA_947085485.1 uncultured Prolixibacteraceae bacterium | reverse complement strand
ATCTCCAATGGTATTTTTTGTTCCTGGAATGATTATCGTATCAGCGCTATCTAATTGCTCTTTGTTATCAACGTAGGATAATCTAACGCCTCTTTCATTTTCCAACGAATCGAAATCGGTAAAATTCGACATGTGATTGACCAAAACAACAGCAACATTTGTTTTTCCCTGCACCGAACTGAATTTTTTCCGGTCAACCACCACCGAATCTTCATCGTCGATATAAATATCCCTGAAATAGGGAATCACGCCCACCACCGGCACTCCGCACAATTTTTCAAGTATTTTCCTGCCGTTATCAAACAAAGAAATATCGCCCCTGAATTTGTTGATTAAAATGCCTTTTAGCTGTTTTCGTTCAGGTTCGGGTAAAAGCAGAAGTGAGCCGTAAACACTGCCAAAAACGCCGCCTTTATCAATGTCGGCAATCAAAAAAGTGGCAGCGTTTTTCTCAACTGCCACACGCATGTTGGTTATATCTTTGTCCCAAAGGTTTACTTCCGAAATACTTCCGGCGCCTTCAACCACAATGGGATTAAACTTCTGTTCCAGTTTTGCAAAAGCTTTCATGGCTTCTGAAAAAAGAAAATCGCGGTCGGTGCCGTTAAAATATTCCTGTGCCGATTGATTGGCCCAAGGTTTTCCGTTTAAAACCACCTGCGCCCGCGTGTTGCCGGTTGGTTTCAGTAAAACCGGGTTCATTTCAACGCGGCATTCAATTCCGCAGGCCTCAGCCTGAACCGCCTGTGCACGACCGATTTCAAGCCCGTCGGGCGTCGGAAAACTGTTCAGCGACATATTTTGCGCTTTAAAAGGAGCCGGGTTGAACCCGTCCTGTTTAAAGATGCGGCAAAAGGCGGCATTTATAACACTTTTCCCCACATCGGAGCCTGTACCGACAAACATAACCGGCCGATATTTCTTTTTTGTTTTCACTCGTTAAATTTCAAATTCAGTAATACTCCCAAAAGCCGGTCGGTAGGTATCGAAAAGCATTTCAAGTGGTTGTTTTTCAATCAGGCTTTTCATAATCCTGATAACACCGGCATGAGTTACCACCACCACTTTTGCATATTCAGCTTTTTTCAAATTATTCAGAAAATTTTCAATCCGGTGTTTCATTTCAGAATATGATTCTCCATTTAAAGCTGGCAGCAACCGGTAATTTTCCATCCATTTTTTTCCTTCGGAAGTGAGATAAATTTCATCCCATGTTTTCATTTCCCAGTCGCCAAAATGGAGTTCCTTCAAACGGTTGTCGAAAGTGATTTCTTTTCCGGGAAACAAAATTTCAGCAAGTATTTTACAGCGTGTTAAAGGACTTGAAAAAATCTTGTCGACCGGTAGGATTTTACCTAATTCTGCCAAAGTTTTGTCCTTTTCAGCTTCAAAAGAATCGGCCACTGGTACATCAGTCTGTCCGTAACAAATACCCAAACCAACAGCCACTTGTGTATGCCGGATAGCAAATATCTTCATTTTATTTGCGCTGCTATTACAAGGTAGAACAATACTTCGCTGATTTGCTGCAATGCCCCCAAAACATCGCCGGTGTAGCCTTCCAGCTTTTTGATGATGTACATTCTGAAAAACAGAAAAACAATCGTCAGCAAAACAACTGCAACAATGATTTCCTGCCATTGCAGAAACACGAGGAACAAACTTCCGGTTGCCAAAGCAAAAAAGAGCGAAAAAACCGAATCGGCTTTGCCAATTGGTTTTGTTTTGCTTGTGGCATCCAAACGGGCATAATCAGCAGTGTATATGAGCAAAACAGGGAATACGCGGCTGATAGCATTTCCGGCAATAAGAATGAAAGGAATCCGGGCTTCATCAATCTGAACCAACGATGAAAATTTCGTTCCCAGCATCAGAATCAGCCCGATGGTTCCGTAAGTTCCGATGCGGCTGTCTTTCATGATTTCAAGAATGCGTTCTTTGGTGTGGCCTCCGCCAAAACCATCGCAGAAATCGGCAAAACCATCTTCATGAAAAGCGCCCGTAAATAAAACAGATATTGCCATTCCCAGCATCAAAGCCAGAAAAACAGGAAAAACCTGGCTGGCGACAAAAAACAAAAATGCCGTTACTGCTCCTACCAATATTCCGATAAACGGAAAATAACGGGTTGATTTGTTCAGCATAGTTTCCGACCAGCCTTTTATTTCCCTTACAGGAAACCTGGTGTAAAACATCAGCGCGGTTAAAAATATCCTGAATTCGTTTTTCATTTTCAGTTTTTGTCTGACACTCCGGCATCTTCCATGCTGCTCATTTCGCACAAAAAATTTACAGCCGACTGCACAAGCGGCAACGCTACAGCAGCGCCTGTCCCCTCGCCCAACCGCATATTCAATTGCAGCAAAGCTTTTACTTCGAGTGATTCAAGCATTTTCCGGTGTCCGTTTTCGTCAGAAACATGACAAAAAATACAATTGTCTTTTACCGATGCATCCATTTTTATGGCTGTGAGCGCAGCCGCCGAAGCGATAAAACCATCCACCAGAATCACCATATTTTGTTGTTTGGCTTCGAGAAAAGCTCCCACCATTGCCGCAATCTCCAAACCTCCAAAAGTTGCCAGAATTTCTTCAGGAGTTTCAGGTTTATATTTTTCTGCAATCTCTTTCAGAATATTCGTTTTATGGTTAACCTGCTGGTTGTTGCAACCCGCACCACGACCGGTGCATTCTTCCACCGGAATGCCTGTAAATTTGTGCATCAGCAGCGACGAAGCAGAGGTGTTACCAATCCCCATTTCGCCACAAGAAATGGTATTGCAACCTTCGGCTGCCTTTTTTCGAACAGCTTCAGCCCCGACCAACATGGCCTTTCTGCACTCTTCTGCTGTCATTGCCGGTTCTTTGCGCATGTTGCGGCTTCCTCGGGCCACTTTAGCATGTTGAATGGGCAATTCGGCAGGGAATTCAAAATCGACACCCACATCAATAACGTTCAGTCCGATGCTGTTTTGTTTGCAAAACACGTTGATAGCCGCACCACCATTACAAAAATTCATCACCATCTGCCAGGTCACGTCTTTTGGATACGGGCTGATTCCTTCGTCGGTCAAACCATGGTCGGCAGCAAAAACCAGCATGGCCGGTTTGACAATTTCAGGATTCAGCGAATTTTGAATCAGACCGATTTGTATGGCAATATCTTCAAGTAATCCTAGCGAACCGGGAGGTTTGGTTTTGTTATCAGTTTTTCGTTTAAGTTGTTCTTCCAATGTCATTTTTTAATTTTTTATTTAATCTTTACAGGTATTCCTGAAATCATTAGATACACGCTGTCAGCGGTTTTTGCAATATACTGGTTTATCCAGCCCTGCAGATCGGCAAATTTGCGGGCAATTTCGTTTTCGGGATGAACACCCATTCCCAGTTCATTGCTAACGACATAAAGCGTAAAATCAGCCTGAATAAACCGGCTCCATTCGTTTTTTGCAAATTCGAGACTGCGTTCAATATCGCTGTTGTTTTCGAAGAAAATATTGGTCAGCCAAAGCGTAATACAATCGAGCACAACTGTTTTTCCGGCAAGGTTGTGTTTGCTGATGAAAACCTGTTCCTCAATGGTTTGCCAGTTTTGTCCGCGGTCAGACTGATGGCGTTCGATTCTTTTCTGAAAATCATCGTCCCAAACCTTTGCAGTTGCTAAGTAAACCGGCGAACCGGAACTTTCTTCAGCCAACTGCTGTGCAAACCAGCTTTTTCCCGACCGGGCGCCACCTGTGATAAAAGTTGTATCAGCCATTTGTAAAAAAAAAGATTCCAATAATAATTATTCACTAACTGTTAAAAGCATAAACGGCGAAATGCCGGTAGAATAATCTTTTATAAAAGTTCCGTCAGGTTTATATGCTTTGGCGATACCGTTTCCTGTAACACTTTCAGCAACAAAACAAAACACTGTATTATTGTAAAAATCAACACCATTTAAGCCTGAAATTCCTTCAACAAATTTCTGTGCTTTAAAACTTTTGGTTGCCACATCAAAAACGGCAACAGCACCTGAAAGCTTCCAGTTGGCATCATAAGCCGAGGTCATTACATACAACGACGAAAAATCGCTGTTTGGAGTCATCATGTTTACATACGAAGTGCTCACGCCTTCGAGTCTGTAAGTTGCCTCCAGTTTATCGGTCGTAGTATTTATGTAACCCATTCCGTCTTTATCAGAAAAATCGCTGTAAGTGCTCACCAAAGAAACATACAGGTTATTCGATTTATCTTTTACAAAATACGAAGTTACAGCCGGAGTTGCGATGTATGAAATTGCATCATTGCTTAAATTAATAACAGCCACACTGTCTTTGTAATTCAGGGCAGCATAAAGCTTATTGTTGGCAATAACCACACCTTCAGGACCGCCTGGCAATGCAATTTTTTTCTCAACCGCCTTAGTAGTTAGGTTAATTTTAGCGATGTACGAAAGCGATTCATCGCTCCAAATGTTTCCGCCCCAGCACGAAACATAGAGATAATTGCCATTTCCGGCACAAGCACGTGGTTTTACAATATTGGTTGTAATGCCATTTTCGGTTTGTTTAAAAGTAACCCCGTCAACCCAGAAAACCTGGTCGGTGTTGTTGCCCATAAAATAGATTTTCCCATTGTAATTGTATGCATACTGCACGTTCGACACCATATCAACGCTGTTTGCCGTTTTGTAGTAATCGGTTGACACAGCATCGGTTTCGGAGTTATAGGCAGTAATTGTACTTTTAGCACCACTGTAGCTTCCGTAGTTTACAATGTAGGCAACAACGGGTTCCTGTTCCTCTTCGGGTTCGTCATTGTTATTACACGAAAAGAATAAAACTGATGTTGCGATGAACATCAAAAGCAAATAAAATCTGTTTCTCATAGTTGTTAAATTTTTAAGATTATAATATTTAATTAAAGTTGTATGTTAAACTTATCCGATAACTAATCCCGGGCATCGCATAGCCATAGCTTGATTGGTAATCAACATCCAGCAGGTTATTAAGCGCTCCCGAAATCCGCAGATGATTGGAGTAGTTTATTTTCAATTTATATGCAGCATTCAGATTAAGCAGAAAATAAGCCGGCAAAATGTCGTCTTCCTCTTCGTTTGTAAATTGCTCAGCGGTAAAATTTCCGTCGATGGAAAAATCCCATTTCCCGACGGACGAACTGGTGAAAATATTCCCGCTATGCAACGGCACATATTCAAGCTGACGATTCAGTGCATTTGTATTATTCTTTGATTCAACACGTTGCGCCGATGTAAAAGAATAATTCAACCCCGAGGTGGTTTTCAGTTTTCCGATTTTGTAAGTCCAGCCGGTCATCAGTTCAATCCCTTTGCTCTCCACCTGTTGAACATTTTCGGCATACCAGAAAGAGCCTCCGTTTTTCCATAAAATCCAGTTGTCAACATTCATATAAAAAGCATTTAGTTTTATGTTTCCCGAAAAGTCTGCCTCACAGAAACTTAATTTCGAGCCCAGTTCGTAATTCATTCCTTTTTCGGGTTGCAGGTCGGGGTTACCGCCAGGCACCCAGAAACGGTCGTTGAAAGTTGGTACACGGTAGCTTTTGGCAATATTTCCTGAAACATTCAACACATATTCTTCTTTTGACAATGCGAGATAATCCAGCCCGAAAGCGGGTGTAAACGGAACTTCAAAACCGGTGACAAACCCCTTTCTGATATTGATTGTTGCTGTAAGTTTATTAAATAATTGCTGATGAAAAGCCGCCACAAAATCGATGCGGTCTTCGTGTTCCAATTCGCTTGAATAGGCGTAAACTGTGGGATAAATACGGGTTGTCGTAGTTCCGAATTTCAGCCACGATTTTTTTGAAAATTTGTATTCGGCAGAAGCATCCCCGATTATCCGCTGAGTTTGAATCGTATCAGTTTGGGTCTCATTATAAAGTGATTTATCGTAAACATATCCGGCGCCAAACTGGTATTTCAGCTTGTGTTCGTGGTTTTTATAATCAGCCCAGATTCTGAGATTTTTGTCTTCGTAAGTTTCCTTGTATTCAGGCTGAAACAGGTTGGTTTGCATGTTTTGCTGAATATAATGCCAGTCGTTTTCTAACCACGCTTTTACGGTCAGAAAATTTCTGTCGGCAAACCGGTAATTCAGTTCCTGCAGCAAACCGTAGTTTTCGATGTTTGCATTTTGTTGCGTGTCTTCAATTTCAAAAACCTGGTTTTCAAAATCGCGGTAATACGGGTTTGTAAACCCGAAATTGTTGGTTTTGTAATAGTAGTAAGCACGCGTAACGGATTCAAATTTTCCGTTCCCCAGGAAAAGTTTGGTTCCGTACAACTGTTCGCCAAACGAACCATGCGAAACACGCACTTCGGCTTTAAAACCGTCAGTCCAGTTGTTCTGAACGCCCAGAAAAACGGCGCCTCCAATACTGCCCGATTCACTCCCTGTATTGGAGCTTCCGAACTGAACACTCACATCATCAAAAAGATACATCGGCACATTGCTGGCATTTGCCTGACCAAGCGTTAACGAATTGATATTGATGCCGCCAAAATTGATGCTTGTATGACCGGGTGAAGAACCGCGCAAACGAATAGTTGAAAGACTTCCGGCGTTTGATTTGAAAGGGATGGGCAACAAACGCGACAACAACTGTTCAAGATTTCCGTCGTTTGCCACATCTATCCAGCTGGCAGGGATTTCTTCAATTTTAGCACCCGACTGGTATTTACGGAGTTCGCCAAAGGTGACTACCTCGTCCAATACCACTGTATCGAGCAGTGAATGCTGATTTTGGGCAAGCGCACCAAATCCTGCAAACAGTAAAAAACTTAAAAACACAAACCTCCTCATCGTTTAACATTAAAGGAGCTTTAGATAATCGGTGAAAAATACTGGCAATATTTCTCAAGCTTTTTATCCCGAAGCTTAAATTTATTTTTTTGAATTTATGGCAGGTCTTCTGGCTCATCCCTTTTACTGATGCCTTCCCGTCGCGTTTTTATCGAAACAGTGGCTTTGTAGTTCAGTAAAAATGGTTGCTACTTGCAACCAGGACTTACAGCTGCGGGTACAGCTCAGGTTTTGCACCTGATTCCCTTTTTAATCATGTTCACGAAAAATGAACTTTTTGAACCTAAATTCGGGGGCAAATATAAGAGGTTTTTTACAAATTGGTTTGCTGTTGTTAATACAATTCAGGTTTTGTTGAAAAAGCAAGTTGGAAGGTAACTATTATGTTGGACGAGATTACTCATAAAACATTCTCACAAGATCCGAATGCAAGAATTTTGGCAGAATACCTGGAACGTAATTTTCCAGGCGGGACGTACTTATCTGCCTACGAGGCAGGTTTTTGTGGATTCAGTGTTCATCGTGCACTTATCAATGAAGGTATCAATAACTCTGTAGTCAATCCGGCAGATATTCCGCTTTCGGACAAAGAGAAACGTCAAAAAGAAGATAAGCGGGATAGTCGAAAAATTGCGCGTGGTTTGCGCAACAATGAATTGACTGCGATTCATGTTCCCTCAATTGAAACGGAAGAGTTGCGACTTTTTTTGAAAGATCGCATGTCCCTGGTAAAAGATTTGACCAGAATGAAAAACAGGATCAAGTCATATCTGAATTTATTTGGCATTGATGTACCAGTTCAATCAAGGTAATTTGGCATTAGTTAACCTTATCAATCGCACAGAATTTTTAAGGAAAGAACTACTCTCAATTAACAGGGAAATAAGAAATATAGCTAATGAAGAAAAATTTTTACCAACAGTTAGGCTTTTATCAAAAATACCAGGCATTGGTACTTTGACGGCATTGATTATAAGCCATCGGGGGCCGCACCCGGTGAAGCAAATTCAACGGGATAACAAGAAGATGCTTCCGGATTCAAGCTTCCAACTTCAAGCTTTCCCCAGCGTTTTTTCAGATACCAGAAACACCACAGGTTTGCCGGAAACCGGATTGGTACGGGTAATTACAACCGTATTGTAAACTGCTTCAATATCCATATAATTGAGTACTTCGTGAGGTGTTCCCATTTTGCGCAGGTTGCCTTTTTGCATCATTATCAGCAAGTCGCAATATTCTCCGGCAAGGTTCAGGTCGTGGATAATCATTAAAACCGTTAATCCAAGGTTTTCGCTGAGGCGGCGGATTAAATTCAAAATTTGTACCTGGTGAGTAATATCGAGGTGCGATGTTGGTTCATCGAGCAAAAGCAGTTGCGGCTCTTGCGTTAAAGCGCGTGTAATTCCGGCCAGTTGCTGTTCTCCCCCACTCAGCGCATTCATATTTTTATCGCGTAAATCAGAAACTCCGGTTAATGCCATGTATTTTTCAGCAATCGCAATATCTTCGCGGGTTTCGAAAAACTGAAACTGTCGCTGGTATGGAATCCGGCCCATCAAAACATATTCTTCAACAGTCATATTACCTACTTCAATATTTTGAGTTACCACTGCAATATTCTGTGCCTTTTCTTTCAAACTCATTTTTTGAATGGAATTGCCATTCAAAATCGAGTTACCTTTCAATGTTGCCAGTTCTCCTGAAATCCCTTTAAACAAAGTAGTTTTCCCGGAACCATTGGGACCAATGATTCCCACAAACTGACCTTTTTCGATTTCAAAACTGATATCGTGCAAAACAAATCTCCCGGTATATCCGCATGAAAAATTTTCTATTTTAAAAAAGCTGTTCATTTAATTCAGTTTGAATTTTGATTTTGAGCGGCTCAATACAGCAATGAAAACCAAACCTCCAACAAATCCGGTAATTACACCAATCGGTAATTCGTTGGGCGAAATTACGATTCGCGCCAAAGTATCTGAAAGTATCAGGAAAATTGCTCCGCCCAAAAATGAGCTAAAAATAATTACCCGGTAATCGTTGCCAATTATCAACCGAACCAGATGCGGAATCACCAAACCCACAAACCCAATTACCCCGGCCACCGAAACTGCAACTCCGGTTAAAAGTGAAGCCACAAAAAACAACAATTTTACAGTTATGTTGGTATTGAT
>CAMTWS010000210.1:0-23476 GCA_947085485.1 uncultured Prolixibacteraceae bacterium | reverse complement strand
GTAATAGTTTCGTAAACGTAAACTTTCTCACCTCCATTGTCGAAAACAGTTTTTGGTTTCCCAAATTTTTCGGTCAATATCGATTGGGGTTTTCCGATATAGGCTTTTTGAAGCGCTCGCTGCGGGCTGCATGAAACTGCCACAATTAAAAGAAATATTAAAAAAATACGCTGCATTGAATTTCAAATTTTATTCAAAGTAACAAGAAAATTGTGTCCCGGCATTAAAATTAGGGCAAATTAACTTTTCGGTTGTTGAAAACTAACCCGCTATTCCTGAAAACTTGAATTTGCCGCCCCTGAATATTTTTTATCTTTGCCCCGTGTTTAATAACATCTAAAAACCGCTGCAAAATGATTCAGTTTTTCAGAACCCAAAACAAAAGTATAATTGCTGTTCATGTTAAAAATTCGTTGACGCATGAAAATATCGATAAGCTAAACTGGTTGTTTTCCAATTCGGTTTATATTTCTGAACATTCGCTTGAAGGCTGGTTTATCGGGCCACGCAAGGAAATGATCACTCCCTGGAGCACAAATGCGGTAGAAATCACGCAGAACATGGGAATTGAAGGCATTTTACGCATGGAAGAGTTTTATCAGGCTGAAAACGAAAAGGCACATTACGATCCAATGTTACAGAGGTTGTACCAAAATCTGGCCCAAAATATTTTCACAATCAATAAACAGCCCGACCCCATTTTAAATATCGTTGATATTGCGGCGTTCAACGAAAAGGAGGGGCTTGCAATGAGTGAGGACGAAATCCAATACCTGAATAATGTTTCGTCAGAAATGGGACGTCCGCTTACCGATGGAGAGGTGTATGGTTTTGCCCAGGTTAATTCAGAACATTGCAGGCATAAAATTTTTAACGGAACTTTTGTTATTGATGGAAAAGAGATGGAATCGTCACTATTTCAGATGATTAAAAAAACATCGAAAATAAATCCCAATAAAATAATTTCGGCTTACAAAGATAACTGCTCGTTTGTGCAGGGGCCGGTAGTTGAGCAGTTTGCCCCGAAAACTCAGGATAAACCCGATTTCTTTCAGATTAAGGAAATCGAAACCGTACTCTCGTTAAAAGCCGAAACCCATAATTTCCCAACAACCGTTGAACCGTTTAACGGCGCTGCAACCGGGACCGGCGGAGAAATCCGCGACAGGATTGCCGGTGGAAAAGGAAGTTTGCCCATTGCCGGAACCGCTGTTTACATGACTTCGTACCCGCGTACCGAGGCCGAACGAAGCTGGGAACAGGCCACCGAAGAGCGTGATTGGCTGTATCAAACTCCCGAAGAGATTTTAATTAAAGCATCAAACGGGGCCAGCGATTTTGGGAACAAATTTGGTCAACCGTTAATTACAGGTTCAGTTTTAACCTTCGAACATTTCGAAAACTTTAAAAAGTACGGTTACGATAAAGTAATTATGCTGGCAGGTGGTATAGGTTTCGGGAATAAAAAAGACAGTTTGAAAGGTTCTCCTGAAAAAGGAGATCGGGTAATTTTGCTTGGCGGCGATAATTACCGGATTGGAATGGGTGGGGGCGCGGTTTCGTCGGTAGCTACAGGCGAATTTAAAAATCATATCGAATTGAATGCCGTTCAGCGCGCTAATCCCGAGATGCAGAAAAGGGTTTACAATGCTATACGTGCTTTGAGTGAAGCCGATGAAAACCCGATTATTTCAATTCACGACCACGGCGCAGGCGGCCATTTGAATTGCCTTTCTGAGTTGGTGGAATCTACGGGTGGCAAAATAGATACTTCGAAACTCCCGGTTGGAGACCCGACGCTTTCGCAAAAAGAAATTATCGGGAATGAATCGCAGGAAAGAATGGGATTGGTAATGAAACAGGAACATGTTGATTTGCTGACAAAAATTGCCGAACGCGAACGCGCGCCCATTTACAACATTGGCGAGGCAACCGGCGACATGCAGTTTACTTTTGAAAATTCGAAAACCGGCGAAAAAGCAATCGACTGGCAACTGGGTTACATGTTTGGAAGCGCGCCAAAAACGGTTTTGGAAGATACAACCGTTATTCCCGATTTTGAAGAACTGGAATACATTGTTGAAAATATTCAGGCTTTGGTTGAAAATGTGCTTCAGCTCGAATCGGTTGCATGTAAAGACTGGCTTACCAACAAAGTTGACCGTTCGGTTACCGGACGGATTGCCAAACAGCAGGGCGCCGGAAAATTGCATCTTCCGCTAAATAATGTGGGCGTAATTACACTCGATTATCAGGGGAAAGCTGGATTGGCAACATCAATCGGGCACGCGCCGATAGCAGGTTTGGTAGATGCGCCAAAAGGTTCAGTTCTGTCAATTGCAGAGTCATTGACAAATATTATCTGGGCGCCGCTAACTGATCATATTAAAAGTGTTTCGTTAAGCGCCAACTGGATGTGGCCAGCAAAAAATGCCGGAGAAAATGCACGGATTTATGAAGCCGTTCAGGCTGCCAGCGATTTCGCCTGTGGCCTGGGAATCAACATTCCAACCGGAAAAGATTCCATGTCGATGACACAGAAATACAAAGACGATGTGGTTTATGCTCCCGGAACGGTTATTATTTCGGCGTCTGGCGAAGTCTCCGATTGCAGAAAAGTGGTTGAGCCGGTTTTGGTGAACGACGAAAGCAAGGAAATTCTTTTGATTGACTTTTCTTTTTCAGATCGTGCTTTGGGCGGAAGCGCATTTGCACAGTCGGTTAATAAATTGGGGAAAACCGCTCCCAATGTGGCAAGTACCGAAAGATTTGTAACTGCTTTTAATGCCATTCAAAAGCTAATTGAACAAGGCTTGATTTTAGCCGGGCACGACATTGCATCGGGCGGTTTAATTACAACGCTGCTCGAATTGTGTTTCAGCAGTAATAAGGGAGGAATGAAAGTTGATTTGACCGGAATCGGCGAACAGGATTTGGTTAAAGCCCTTTTCAGCGAAAATCCCGGAATAATTATTCAGTGTGCTGATAACGATGAGGTTAAAAAGCAGATTAATGTTGCCGGTGTTAATTTTGTTTTGCTCGGCACAGCAATTCCTTACCGAAAAGTTTTGGTGAAGAATTTCGAAACAGAAGTTGATTTTGACATCGATTCATTACGCGATTTGTGGTTTAAAACATCGTATTTATTAGACCGGAAGCAAAGTGGAAACGAGCATGCATTGAAGCGTTTTTCGAATTATAAAAAGTTTGAACTCCAATACGATTTTAAAGATTTTACAGGCAAAGCCGCCGATTTGGGAATTGACATGAACCGCAGAAAACCAACCGGGATTAAAGCCGCAATTATCCGCGAAAAAGGGGTAAATGGCGACCGCGAAATGGCGTATGCGATGTACCTTGCCGGAATTGATGTAAAAGATGTCCACATGACCGATTTAATTTCCGGCCGCGAAACGCTTGAAGATTTGAATATGATTGTTTTTGTTGGCGGATTTTCCAATTCCGATGTTCTTGGTTCGGCAAAAGGTTGGGCCGGCGCATTTAAATACAACGAAAAAGCGCGAATTGCTCTCGAAAAATTCTACCGGCGCGATGATACCTTGAGTTTAGGTGTTTGCAACGGTTGCCAGGTAATGGTCGAATTGGGTTTGGTTTATCCTGAACACAGTATTCAACCAAAAATGCTTCATAATGAATCGGGTAAATTCGAATCGGCATTTTTAAATGTCGATATTTTGGAAAATAATTCGGTGATGTTGAAAAATATGGCCGGAATGAAATTGGGAATCTGGGTTGCACATGGCGAGGGCAAGTTTTATTTGCCGTTTAACGAACAGCAATACATAATTCCGATGAAATTCAGCCACGATGATTATCCTGCAAATCCAAACGGTTCTCATTATTCAGCAGCTTCGCTGTGTTCCGAAGATGGCCGGCATTTGGTGATGATGCCCCATCTCGAGCGTGCTTTTAAACCGTGGCACTGGGCATATTATCCGGCAGAGCGGAAAATGGATGAAGTTGCCCCGTGGATTCAGGCTTTTGTTAATGCAAGAAACTGGATTGTTGAAAAGACGAAATAACAGGTTCAATATTTTTCAAAAAGACCGTTTCATTTGTGTTCAGCGAAGACGGAAAGGTTCTTTAATTCAAAATCATTTTTTGAGCCAGTTTGTTTGCCAACTCTTTGCCTTTAAGTATTTCGACAATTTTTAAGGCAAAAGCAATGGCAACACCTGCGCCCTTTGCAGTAATAATATTATCAGCTACTTCAATATTTTCGCCGGTTACAATTGCACCATGAAGTTGATTTTCGAATCCCGGGTAACAGGTAGCGTTTTTGTTTTTTAAAATTCCCAGGTTGCCAAAAACCAGCGGGGCAGCGCAAATTGCCCCCAGTAGTTTTTTATTTTCATGAAAATTTAAAATTTGTTCCCGAAGTCCCAAATGGTAATTCAAATGCGATGCACCCGGCATCCCACCGGGTAAGATAAGCATATCAATCAATTCGTAATTTACATCTTTTAAAAGTTGGTCGGCAATAATTTTAATGTTGTGAGAACCTGTAACTTCCAGCTTTTCAGCTACCGAAACTACTGTCACATCAATATCAGCCCTGCGTAAAACATCAATAATACTTACCGCTTCAATTTCTTCAAAACCCTCTGCCAGGTGAACTGCAATTCTTTTCATAATTTCATTCTGAGTATAATTTGAACAAAAAAAAAGATTCTCAATTGAGAATCTTTTCAATATTATGTTCCGAAAATATTAATTATTTGCGTAATCTTTTAACGATTTTTCAAGTTTTTTGCGGGTGAAGAAAATTCGGCTTTTTACTGTTCCCAATGGTAATTCCAATTCTTCGGCAATTTCTTTGTATTTGTAACCATCTAAAAACATGGTAAACGGCACTTTATATTCGTCTTCAAGAGCATTAATTGTTTTATTGATTTCCTTCGAACTGTAAAATGAATCAGGTCCCGGATAAACTTTGTCTGTTGAAAATAACAAATGAAAATCGTTATTTGAACCATCGAAAGTATTTTTTGTTTTCACATTTCTACGATAGTCGTTAATAAATGTGTTTTTCATGATTGTGTAAATCCACGCTTTAAAGTTTGTGTTTTGCGCAAACTTGTCACGATAGGTCAAAGCTTTCAAAAATGTTTCCTGTAAAAGGTCATCTGCTCTTTCTGAATCAGAGGTTAAGCTTAAGGCATAATAATGCAACTTGCTGCTTAATCCGAGTAATGCGTTGTTGAATTGAACTTGAGTCATGGTGTCTTATTTTTAATTTGTCTAAACAAATATAAGGCGTAAATACCTCGAATAAAATACTTTTTAGGTTTTTCTTCGTTGATTTTTTCTATACTGTATAAAGAATCTTTATAACACGGTGAACATTTTTAGTATAAAGTTGTTGGCGATTTGCCTAACTATTTATGTTTTAATCTTTCCCCAAAAGAGTAAACAAAAATAATTGCCTATTATAATTTAAATTGTATATTTGCCGTTCAATTTTTTAATATGAAAAGAAGAGATATTCAAAAAAGCGCACAACAAGTTTTAGTTTTCAGCAAATGGAAGAGAAAAGGATATTCTGCTTTCCAAACGATGAATAAGGCAGTTGTTATTTCTGTTTTGACAACTACTTATTTCTTATCGGTTCCTGCAATTTCTGTTGCAAACGAACAGGATACTACTGAAATTAAAATGGAATACGACCTTGATGAGATTGAGGTAAGCGCTCAACGTTCACCTGCGTTGTATTCGCAGGTGGCACGGATTATTTCCGTGATTGGGAGAAAGGAAATTGAGTCTTCGCCGGCTCAAAGTGTTCAGGATTTGCTCGGGTATGTTGCCGGTGTTGATGTGCGGCAAAGGGGAGCAGAAGGTGTGCAGGCCGATGTCAGCATCAGGGGAGGTACTTTCGATCAAACGTTAATTCTTTTAAATGGCATCAACATAACCGACCCCCAAACCGGGCATCACAATTTAAATATTCCGGTAAGTTTAAGTCAGATTGAACGGATTGAAATTCTCGAAGGTCCGGCAGCCAGGATTTATGGACCGAATGCATTTGCTGGAGCCATAAATATTGTAACCCGCCAAACCGGTTCAAATTCGGTTAATTTACAATTGAGTGCAGGTAGTTTTAGTTATTTCGATGCTGATTTATCGGGTTCTTTTAAAACCGGAAAGCTTCAAAATTCAATATCTCTCAACAAAAAGCAATCTGACGGATACATTGAAAATACTGATTTTCACATTTCCAATATATTTTACTCCAACCAATTAATTGCTGAGAAAGGTAAAATGAGTTTCCAACTTGGTTTTTCAGAAAAAGGATTTGGCGCCAATAGTTTTTATACGCCAAAATATCCAAACCAGTACGAAGAAATAAAATCACTTGTTTCATCGGTAAAATGGGAGTCGAATTCAAAATTTCATTTAACTCCGGTTATTTACTGGCGCAGGCATCAGGACAGGTTCGAACTTTTTCGCGATAATCCGGCTTCTTGGTACACTGCCCATAATTATCATTTAACAAATACTTACGGGGGCAATTTAAACTCATGGGTTCAGTCGAATTTGGGCAAATCTGCCATCGGGATTGAATTTCGTTCAGAAAATATATTAAGCAATGTGCTGGGCGAATTAATGGATTCTGCGGAACCTGTGCCGGGAGAAGATGCGGAATTTACAAAATCCAAAACCCGAAATTATGTTTCGTTATTTCTCGAACATGTTTATTATTCCGATAAATGGACTTTAAGTGCCGGATTGCTAAGTAATTATATTTCAGAAAGCAACCTTGGTCTTAATTTTTTCCCAGGAATGGATGTAAGTTACAAAATTACCCCATCATTAAATGTATATTCTTCGTTTAATACCTCCTTGCGGATGCCAACATTTACCGATTTATATTATCAGGGGCCAACAAATATTGGAAATCCTGATTTGAAACCCGAAAAAACTGCCACGTTCGAAGGTGGTTTTAAATTGAATTCGGGCGTTGTCCAGGGTTATTGGATTGGATTTTACCGGAAAGGCAACGATATCATTGATTGGGTCAAGTTGAATAATTCTGATAAATGGCAACCTCAGAATCTTACTCAAATTAATAGTTTTGGAACCGAAATTCAATTACAGTTCAATTTGAGAAAACATTTTGGGCACAATCTTCCGAACAATATAAATCTTAACTATTTATATAACAACCTTGAAAAAGAAGATTTTGATTTTATATCATATTATGTTTTGGACCACTTAAAACATAAGTTTGTTGGATCAGTAAATCAGACAGTTTTAAAGAATTTCATCGTCGATTTGAAAGTTATGTTTCAGGACAGGGAAGGTACTTATACCCAATTTGAAAATGGAAGTTGGGGAAGTGAAGCCGATTACGGCCCTTTTTGGATTTTCGATGGAAAAGTCAGTTATAACAGGAACGGATTAGGGTTTTACATTTCGGTCAATAATATTTTCGATTTAAATTATTACGACATTGGAAATGTGGCCCAACCCGGAAGATGGGCAAAAGTTGGAATTTCGTACCAATTGAATTTTGATTGAATAAATTGATTTTTTCTCAGGATACACAAAAATTGTATATTCGCAAAATTTTTTAAAAACATGCTAAAAGGAATTTTGTCAGTTTCGGGACAGTCGGGGCTTTTTAAAATGGTTGCCGAATCGAAGAATAATATAATTGTTGAGTCGCTCGATACCTTAAAAAGGATACCTGTGCATTCAACGTCAAAAGTATCGGCGTTGGAAGACATTGCGATTTATACTGAAAATGGCGATGCGCCCCTTAAAGATATATTCAAAGCAATATCAGAAAAAGAAAATGGTGGCCAGGCAATATCTCCGAAGTCATCAGGGAATGAATTAAAGGCATATTTTGAAAAAATTGTCCCGGAATATGACAAAGACCGCGTATATATTTCGGATATAAAAAAGGTGTTGTTGTGGTATAATACATTGCAGCAAAAAGAGTTGCTTGACTTTACTGAAACTGAAGAAGTAAGTAAAGAACCGGAAAACGAAGTTACTAAATCAGAAGAGTAAAATTGAATTTAAAAAAGTTTGAGGTTATTTGTGTTTTTTGAATTTTGAACTAATTCATTTTTCTGTAATAAAATCTCAAAAGTTTAACTGTTGCCAGGGCATCTCCCGATGCACGATGTCTTCCGTTGATTTCAATTCCCAGATCCGAGCAAAGTTTTCCCAACGAATATGAACGGTACCCGGGCAGGAGTTTGCGGGCTAACTGTACCGTACATAAAGTTTTTCGGTTAAAATTATACCCCAGTCTACTGAATTCTTCTTTTAAAAAGCCATAGTCAAATTTTACATTATGTGCAACAAAAGTCTGGCCTGCCGTTAATTCAACAATAATTTTAGCTACCTCATGGAATTTAGGTGCATTTTTAACCATTTCATTGTCAATTCCCGTAAGTTTTGTAATATAATATGGAATGTCGATTCCCGGATTAATTAACGTTGAATAATGATTAGTTATCTTCTGCCCATTATGTTTATAAACAGCTAATTCAGTGATACTGCTGAATTTACAGTTATTCCCGGTTGTTTCTATGTCAATAATTACAAACAATTTTTCAGAATAAAGTGTTATATTTAATATAAATGTATAAATTTGTTAAAAAATAATAGATCAAATTAAAGTATTTTGATGTAATTGGTTTTGTTAGAATATAATTAATTAATATATTGCCACTTAAAATAAAAACAAAAATAAAACTTTAAATTATGAAAAGGATTACATTCTTATTTTTATCACTTGTAATGATTTTGGGAACTACTACTGCCCAAAATGCAGATAGCAAATGGGCCATTGGATTAGGCCCTGGTATTCACTACAATCTTAATAAAGGCGAGGTGGGTGGTTTTGCACATGAGTTCTATCTCAGCCGGTATTTAAGTCCATCATTTGATTTAAGATTAAATTCAAATGGAGGGTACGAAAGTGGAGGTATCGATTTTCAGGATGTTTACCTGAATTTAAGGTATAAACTGTACAACGGCTATATTTTTAAAGAAACAGCAGCCGTTCAACCTTACCTATATGGTGGTGGGGGTTATCTGTGGGACAACCAGGCAGAAGGTTTCTCATACAATGCCGGATTGGGATTTAAGTTTCCCATCAGTACAAATACTTCACTATTTATTGAAGGTGGATATACTAATGGCATAGAAGGAACCAGGGCAGGAAGTGTGCCGGATTACAGACAGGTTACTGCAACCGACAATATGTTTAAATTAACCGGTATTGTTGAATTTGCTTTTGGAAAAGCGAAAGATTCTGATGGCGATGGCGTTCCAGACAAAAAAGACAAATGTCCGAACACACCTCCCGGAGTAGCTGTTGACGAAAATGGCTGTCCGCTTGATCGCGATGGTGACGGAGTTCCGGATTACAAAGATGATTGTCCTGATCAGCCGGGAGACCCTAAATTTAACGGCTGTCCTGATACCGATGGGGATGGAATTCCAGATAAAGACGATGATTGTCCGACTGTTGCAGGTTTGGCGAAATTCAAAGGTTGTCCTGATACAGATGAGGATGGCGTACCAGATCCAAAAGACAAATGTCCTAATACACCAAAAGGGTGCCCGGTTGATGCCGATGGTTGTCCATTAGATTCAGATGGCGATGGAGTTATCGATTGTGAAGACAAATGTCCGAACGAACCCGGTACAAAAGAAAATAACGGCTGCCCCGATTGGGCTGATTTAGTTGTACCAGTCATTTATTTTGACTTGGATAAAGCTGATTTGAGACCGGAAGGTAAAGCAGAATTGGATAAATTAGTTCAGACTTTAATTGCAAGCAAAGAATTTAATATTGTAATTGGAGGACATGCTTGCAGCCTTGGAACTGATAAATACAACATGAAGTTGTCGGAAAGACGTGCACAGTCTGTTGTGAAATACCTGCTTTCAAAAGGAGTTAACAATGCATATATAGGTTCAAATAACTATGGTGAAAGCAAACCGGCAGTTCCAAATACTTCGGAAGATAACAGGAAAAAGAACCGTAGGGTAGAATGGGAAGCTGCAAAAGTTAAAAAATAATTTTTCATACTGAGATATCTAAAAAGCTCTGCCTTCGGCAGGGCTTTTTTTATGGCTCAACGTTTGTCAACCCTTAAAATATTATCTTTGTCATTCCAAAAAATAATTCAAAATGAAGATTGAAACATTAATACATCAGGCAACTGAAGCGGCATTAAAGGAACTTTACAATTTTGTTGCTGATGAAAATCAAATTCAAATCCAAAATACCCGGAAAGATCAGGAAGGCGATATTACATTGGTTGTATTTCCATTTCTTCGGTTTTCAAAAAAAACGGCAGAAGAAACAGGGAATGAAATAGGGGAATACATAAAGCAAAATGTAAAAACTGTCAAATCTTTCAATGTTATTAAAGGATTTTTGAATTTGGATATTTCAAATGATTACTGGCTTGATAATTTGATTTCGGCATATAATAATGCCAATTATGGGATTGTATTACCGGATGAGAATCCACGATCGGTAATGGTTGAATACTCTTCTCCAAATACAAACAAACCTCTTCATCTTGGTCATATCAGAAATAATTTATTGGGTTACTCAATATCCGAAATATTAAAGGCAAACGGCAAAAAAGTAATTAAAACCAATATTGTTAACGACAGGGGAATTCATATTTGCAAGTCGATGTATGCCTGGCAAAAATGGGGAATGGGGAAAACGCCGGAAAATTCAGGAATGAAAGGCGATCATTTGGTTGGAGAGTATTATGTCGAATTTGATAAACATTACAAAGCCGAGATTGCTGAATTGCAGGAGCAAGGTTTTTCTAAAGAAGAAGCTGAAAGTAAAGCGCCCTCGATTTTGGCAGCACGCGAATTGTTGTTAAAATGGGAGGCAAATGACGAGGAAACTGTAAGTCGTTGGAAAATGATGAATGAATGGGTTTACAAGGGTTTTGATTTGACTTATAAGAAACTTGGCGTTGATTTTGACAGAATTTATTATGAATCGGAAACCTACCTAATTGGAAAAGAAGAAGTTTTGCGAGGCGTTAGGGAGAAGGTGTTTTTTCAAAAGGAAGATAGTTCGGTTTGGGCTGATTTAACTGATGATGGGCTTGACCAAAAAATATTGCTCAGAAGCGATGGCACATCAGTTTATATAACTCAGGATATTGGTACAGCAAAAATGCGTTATAACGACTTTGCCATTGACAAAATGGTTTATGTGGTAGGGAACGAACAAAATTATCATTTTCAGATTTTGGCGGTTTTGCTCGATAAACTTGGTTTTGGTTGGGGCAAAGATTTGTATCATTTTTCATACGGAATGGTTGAGCTTCCCTCCGGTAAAATGAAATCGCGGGAAGGAACTGTGGTTGATGCTGACGATTTGATAGATGAAATGATCCAGGTTGCCCGCGATATGTCGGTCGAATTGGGAAAATTGGAATCTTTATCGAAAGAGGTGGCAGAAGATACTTTTAGGATGATTGCCCTGGGAGCATTAAAATATTTTATTTTGAAAGTTGATCCCCGTAAAAACATGATGTTTGATCCAACGGAATCAATTGATTTTAACGGCAATACAGGGCCATTTATTCAATATACTTTTGCCAGGATTAAATCGGTTCTGCGCAAAGCCGAAGAGAACAATATTATTATTGACAAAAATCTCAAATTGAATTCATTGTCGGCTAAAGAGAAGGATTTACTTAAACGAATTTCATTGTTTCCGGTTGTAGTTAAAGAGGCAGGCGACAATTACAGCCCGGCTGTTATTGCAAATTATTGCTACGATTTGGTAAAGGAATTTAATCAGTTTTATCACGAACTATCAATACTTTCAGAGCCAAATACAGATCAACGTAACTTTCGCCTGATGCTATCGGCAACCGTTGCTGAAATAGCAAAAAGGGGAATGAACCTTTTGGGAATTGAAATGCCGGAAAGGATGTAAATGAAAAAAGGAGACAATAATGCCTCCTTAGTTTCTTTCTAAAGTAATAATTGATTTAATAATTAGGGAAAAGCGTCCTTCCTACCTATAAGTTCTGATATTGCAAAAAAAGTAACCCATTTAATTAACAAAGTAACCATTAATTGCTTCATTTATAATGAAACTAAATAAGTAAGCTAAAATTTGCAGGTCACATGATGGGTATTTTATAAAACACAAATGGGAACTAATCTGTTACGAATAGTTCCCATTCACTTTTTGCAACCGAAGTTGCTTTCAGCGCCAGGCTACTGTTATTCCGGCCGGCTTCTTGTCATTCTTTCGAATTATTTTCTGCCCGTTACTCTTAGGTTAAGCTTTCTACGGCAAAACCTTTAAGTTGTCCATTCGACTTTCCGGATGTCTTAATGGACGAAGTGTCTTTTCAGTATCTTCCGCGTTTTCCTTTCGGAATCCGCTTCCCATAATCAACTTTTCCTGGTTTTATCCATTCGAAGCTGTGCAGTTTGGCAAATTCAGATCGAAATCTTTTTTTACTCCTGCCTGATGACTCAATCTTGAAAGAACTTCTGGATTTGTCTTCCGATAATTGAATGAGCTTTGACTTTCCAGTAAGTCTTGCTCAAACTCCGGCTTTTCCAATGTGCCAGTCTTGCGATTGGATTGAAATGTTACGGTTTCAACTAAGCTACTTTCGCATTTCCACACCTTCCAAGCTGCCTTTTATCGCTCACCTGATGAAACAAATATACAGAAAACAAAATGAACTTGTCAAGGTTTTTGAATTGTTTAAATGCACAATGAATGAACCGCAGTTATTAACAATTGTTGATAAGTTAAAAATGTAACATATTGTTGCTAATCTGATAATTACAGCGCTTTAAGAAAAATAGTATTTATTTGACCCAAACCCACTGGAACTTAACCTCATTGTTTTTGCCCGGTTCTATATCCAGTTTAATTGTATAATAACCCTTTTCAGAAAAATTTATTTTTCCCAGACGCTTCGATTTGAAATTATCGATTATCCAATTCTGATTAGGTTCTCCTACTGTTTTGCCGGTAATGGCGACTTTGTGGATTAATTCTGTATTTGCCGCTTTTACTACAATCTGGCAACCGGTTGAATTTTGTTGAAAACTGTATGAAACATCTATTGTTTTATCCCCGGGTTCATCAACATAGATTTTCCAGCTAAACCATTTGTTTTCGTTAACAATAAAATGTTCAGGTACAGTGCCACCGCGTTCTTTTTTATTGATTGCTGGAGAGTCGTCAACCGGATTTTGATTTTGCGGAAGCAAAGAAAAACCTCCATCAACTGTTTTTGCTACCAATCCGCCATCGACAACAGGTTCATTGCTGAATTCAACAACAACAACGGAAACATATTGATCGGGTTGCATTTCAGGAAGCTGAATTGCTGTGAAAACTTCAGAGTGAGTAAATTTTAGGGGCGACTTCTGTTTATCGGCTAATAAATAGATTCTTTCAGGCTTTGTTTTTATCCCGGTCAGATAAAGCTCTTTATTCAGTGGCCAGTTAAATACGTGGAGGTAAATCTTCGTGCCGGTTTCTGCTTTTTTGCAGGTAATTTTTCCCCAATCGTGCTGGTCTTTGGGCAAACTAAAAGCTCCGGCTCCATAAATTGATTCTCCGTTTATTTCCAGCCATTTTCCCATTTCGAGCATCCGTTGTGTTATCTCGTACGGTACATATCCATTGGCCCGGGGACCGATATTCAGTAATAAATTCCCATTCAGGCTTACATTGTTTATAAGCGATTTCAGCAATGTTGAAGTTGATTTCCATTCGTTGTCGGTTGCATGAAATCCCCATGAATGGGCAACTGTAGCAGGTGATTGCCAGGGGAATTCTTCTTTTCGGTTACCCAGGGAATTGTCGTCCAGTTCTTTAAAATCGACATCCGGATCTTCCTCAATTGAAAGTCCAAGCCTCGAGTTTACCAGGCAGTTGGGTTGCAACTCCCTGATTAATCCCTTCAACTGAAGTAACTGTTCTTTTGTGACTACGGTTTGCGAATGGTGAATCCACATATCGAACCAAATCATGGAAATCTCGCCATAATTGGTCAGAAGTTCGCGCATTTGCGGAATTACTTTCTCCTGCCAGTATTTGTTATATTGCTCAGTGGAAATCCCGGTCAACTCTTTATTGTGATCCCATCCGTATTCGTGTTCCCAATCAACCCAGTGCGAATAATACAACCCAAGTTTTAATCCATGCTTTTTGCAGGCATCGGCCAATTCTTTTACGATGTCGCGCTTTGGACTGGTAAAATCGCCCAAATCATAGTTGCTTGCTTTACTATCCCACAAACCAAATCCATCGTGGTGTTTAGCAGTCAATGTAACATATTTCATCCCCGATTTTTTCGCAAGCAGCACCCACTTTTCAGTGTCAATTTCATCCCAGTCAAAACGTTTTAGCAAGGTCAGATATTCTTCTTTATCAATGCGATTGCGATAGTATATCCATTCAGCGTAATCGTTATCGTTCCTGAGTTTTTCACCTTTCCAGAATCCCTCGGCGCCACTGTAAACACCCCAGTGGATAAACATCCCGAAACGTGCATCGGTAAACCATTTTGCCCGTTCGTTGGTTTGGGTTTGGCTAAAAACAAAATAACTTGTTAAACTGAACATTAGTAGAAATGAAATACGTTTCATGGTCTTGGTTTTTACGATAGTCTTCCTTTAAAATCTTCATAAGTAAACTGACGGATAATTTCCAGTTGGTCGTTTTCTTTCCAGATGGCTATTGCCGGGTGTTTAACGCCGTTGAACATGGTGGTTTTTACCATTGTATAATGAATCATATCGAGGAATACAATTTTTTCGCCAACCTGCAATTCGTGGCCAAAATCGTACGCTTCCATAAAATCGCCGGCGAGGCAGCTTACCCCGCCCAAACGAAAGAGGTGTTTACTGTTGGGGGTTGAATCGGTAGCCCCAACAATTTTTGGTCGGTAGGGCATTTCAAGCGTGTCGGGCATGTGGGCAGTAAACGATACATCAAGAATTGCGGTTTTAATGCCTTGGTGCCCAACAATATCTTTAACGGTGGAAACCAAAACGCCGGTTTCCCAGGCGATGGCGCTGCCCGGTTCAAGTATCACCTTAACATTGTATTTTTTTCTGAGATTCTTTAGCAACTGAATCAGATGTTGATGATCATAACCTTTTCGTGTCATTAAATGGCCACCACCCATATTCACCCATTTTACCTGGTGAAGGTATTTACCGAATTTTGCTTCAAGGTTTTCCAGTACTTTTTCAAGACTGAACGAATCAGATTCGCAAAGTACATGAAAATGGATGCCTTCAATGCCTTCGGGCAGTTCACCGGGGAATTTAGCGCTGCCAATGCCCAGCCGGGAACCTGCAGCGCTGGGATTGTACAAATCGGTGCCTACATCCGAAAACTCGGGATTCACGCGTATTCCACAAGAAACAGGATGATCGGCTTTTTTTGTTTCAGGATAAAATTTCTCGAACTGGTTGATTGAATTAAAAACAATATGACTGCTGTAATTCATCAGTTCGTCAAATTCGTTTTCAAAATAAACGGGAGAATAAACATGGGCGCGTGTTTTCATTTCCTCGAAACAGAGCCGGGCTTCGAACAGCGAACTTGCTGTGGCGCCATTCAAATATTCCCTGACAAGCGGAAAAACGCTCCACATGGCAAAACCCTTAAATGCCAGAATGATTTCGACACCTGCCTCTTTCTGTACCCTGTGTATTAATACGAGGTTTTGGCGAAGTAGCTTTTCATCCAAAACAAAAGCAGGAGAAGGAATTTTTGAATAGTCCACAATAATTAAACTTCTAAATCAATGTTAAACACCTCGTTCCAGGGCAGACCATGTTCACCAATTTTTTCCATGAAAGGATCGGGATTAAACTCTTCTACATTGAAAACTCCTTTGCCGTTCCATTTCCCGGTTAAAACCATCATAGCGCCCAGCATTGCCGGAACGCCTGTTGTGTACGAAACACCCTGCGTACCGGTCTCCTGATAGGCTACCTGGTGGCTGCAATTGTTCCAGACATAATAGGTTTGTTCTTTTCCGTTTTTGATGCCTTTTATGCGGCAGCCAATTGAAGTTTCGCCTGAATAATTTTCTCCAAGATCGCCGGGATCAGGAAGAACGGCTTTGAGAAATTCAAGCGGAATAATATCTACTCCCTTGTATTTAACAGCATCGATTCGCGACATTCCTATATTTTGAATAACCCTTAAATGAGTTAAATATTCATCGCCAAAAGTCATCCAGAAACGGGCGCGTTTCAGTGTTGGGTAGTTCTTAACCAGCGACTCCAATTCCTCGTGGTACAAAACATAAGAATTGCGCTTGCCAATATTGGGGTAGGTGAGAGCTCTTTTTATTTCAAACGGTTCGGTTTCAACCCACTGCCCATTTTCCCAGTATTTTCCTTTTTGGGTAATTTCGCGGATATTAATTTCGGGGTTGAAATTGGTTGCAAATGCTTTTCCGTGGTCGCCGCCGTTACAGTCAACAATATCAAGATAATGTATTTCATCGAAATGATGTTTGGCTGCATACGCCGTGTAAATACTGGTAACACCCGGATCGAAACCGCAACCCAGAACCGCCATGATCCCTTTTTCTTTAAAACGCTCGTGGTATGCCCACTGCCAGCTATATTCAAATTTGGCCACATCTTTTGGTTCGTAATTCGCGGTATCCAAATAGTTCACCCCGGTTTCAAGGCACGCATCCATAATCGGTAAATCCTGGTACGGAAGTGCAACATTAATTACAAGTTCAGGTTTAAATTTATTGATTAAAGCCACTACCTCAGGTACATTGTCGGCATTTACCTGCGCTGTTGCAATCCTGCCTTTTCCAACTTCGCGGGCTATTGCATCGCATTTCGAAACGGTGCGGCTGGCCAGCAATATTTCTGAAAATATATCCGGGTTATCGGCACATTTGCCGGCAACTACACGCCCAACGCCTCCGGCTCCAATAATGATTACTTTGCTCATCTTATTTTAAATTGAATTTGTTTGTTAATTCTTTATTAATTTAATTGAATGATGTTAATTTTGTTCTTTTAAAACCTTTAAAACGAAGCGACAAATTAAGCATTTTTTAATGAATAATACATCTCAGAAAAAGGATTTTAATCCTAATGGAGTAGGGTTAAAGAATGGAAATTTTATTGGGTTGCCATTTACCGAAAGTACTGCAAAATTGGTGTTAATGCCGGCCCCCTGGGATGTAACTGTTTCGTATCGCGAAGGCGCTGCCCTGGCGCCCCGGGCAATTCTGGACGCATCGGTACAGCTCGATTTATTTGATGCCGATGTTAAAGATGCCTGGAAAACGGGAATTTTTATGCAGCCTGTTGACGCCAAAATAATGGAAGCACGAAACAGATTAAGACCAAAGGCAATAGAATATATCAACTTTCTGGAGGAAGGAGGTTCGCTCCCTGGAAATGCCGAAATGGAGGCGATTTTAACCGAGGTTAATTTACTATGCCGGGAAACAAATAATTGGGTGTACAATCAATGTAAAAAACTATTGGATGCAGGTAAAATGGTTGGTGTTATTGGAGGTGACCACAGTGTGCCGTTGGGATTTTTAAAGGCATTAGCTGAAAAATTTGTCAGTTTTGGGGTTTTACAAATCGATGCGCATCACGATTTAAGAAAAAGTTACGAAGGATTTGAATACTCACACGCTTCCATTTTTTACAATGCACTTCAAATCAAAGAGATTTCAAAACTGGTGCAGGTTGGAATTCGTGATTATTGCGAAGAAGAAGTTGAAAAAGTAATTACTGAAGGTGATCGGGTTTCGGTTTTTTGCGATCAGGTTTTGAAAGAAAACCATTTCAAAGGAATAAACTGGAATGAGCAATGCGAATCAATAATAAATGCTCTGCCCGAAAATGTTTATGTTAGTTTCGATATTGATGGATTAAAACCCGAATTTTGTCCTGCCACCGGAACCCCTGTCCCGGGAGGTTTGGATTTTTCAGAGGTTCTTTTTCTGTTGAAAAAAGTGGTTGATAGCGGGCGCAAAATAATTGGTTTCGATTTGTGTGAAGTTGGTAATAGCGAATGGGATGCAAATGTGGGCGCAAGGCTGGTATATAAAATGTGCAACCTAATGGGAAAATCGGCGAAAACGATTTAATGCAGTAGGATAAAATGCAAATTTGTCAACGTGATTTTATTATGTAATTAATTGAATCTGAACTTTACAATTTTATGGTAAAATAACTCGGAAAAAATGGTTTAATTTGCCGCTAATATAAATACCAATAATTTTTTATGATTACGTAAATGAAAAATACTTATTTTGATTTGATTGAGCAAAGTTACTACTTTCCTCAGGAAGGCTTTGATTTAAGAGATAACAGTCTTACATTTCATGGCATCTCTTTAAAATATCTGATTAAAAAGTATGGAACACCCTTCCGGTTTATTTACCTTCCGAAAATAGGCGATCAAATTAAAAAAGCTCGTAATTTATTCAATAAGGCAATCAAAAAAAACAATTACAAAGGCAACTATTATTATTGTTACTGTACAAAATGCAATCACTTTTCGCATGTGATAAACGAAGCATTGAAGCAAAATGTAAACCTCGAAACTTCATCAGCTTACGATATCGATTTGATTTTGAGCTTGTATCGTGATAAGAAAATAGATAAAAGCAGGGTTATTGTACACAACGGTTACAAAACCGACGAATACCTTGCCAAAATCCTGAACCTTCAGGAAATTGGTTTTCGCAATAATATCATTGTTCTCGATAGCATTAACGAGTTAAAGCGCATTGAAAAACTTTCAGGCGGGGTCAAGATAAAAATCGGAATCCGCATGGCAATAAACGAGGAGTCGCAATCTTCGTATTATACCTCACGTTTGGGAATCAGGCATAACGATATTCTTAGGTTTTATATTGAAAACATTAAGGATAAAGAGAATCTTGAATTAAAAATGCTGCACTTTTTTGTCGATTCCGGTATAAAAGACAGTTTATATTATTGGGGCGAATTCCAGAAGGCGATGAAACTGTATGTCGATTTGAAAAAGCAGTGCAATTCGCTCGATTCGTTTAATTTGGGAGGGGGATTCCCGATCCGAAACCATCTGGGCTTCGAATACAACTACGAATACATGATTAACGAAATTGTAGCCGCTATTAAAGATACCTGTGCTGTTGAGAAATTAAAAGAACCCGATATTTACACCGAGTTTGGAAAATACACTGTGGGGGAAAGCGGAGCAATCGTTTTTGAAGTTTTGGAACAAAAACAGCAAAACGACACTGAGAGCTGGTACATCGTTAATAATAGCTTGATGAATACCATTCCCGATGCATGGTCGATTTTTGAGAAATTTATTTTGCTTCCCATCAATAAATGGAATAACGAATACAAACGGGTCAACATTGGCGGAATCAGTTGCGATCATTCAGATTATTATAACTCCGAAGACCTCAACCAGGAGGTTTTGCTGCCTGCTTATCCCGAAGAAGATGAAGAGCCGTTGTACCTGGGATTCTTTCATACAGGGGCATATCAGGATGCAATCAGTGGTTACGGCGGAATAAAACACTGCTTGATTCCATCTCCAAAACATGTAATCATCGACCGCGACGATAAGGGAAATATTGTTGATTACGTTTACCGGAACGAACAGTCGGCGCAGGATATGTTTAAAATTTTAGGTTACGAGAAGTAGCATTCTATGGATGGCAATATCAACGAAATAATAAAAAACCGAAGGGCTACGCCACCTCGTTTTCTGGCTAAAACCGAAATTTCGAAGGAAATAATCCAGCAGCTTTTGGAGAATGCCAACTGGGCGCCCACCCATAAAAATACTGAACCCTGGCGGTTTAAAGTTTATTTGGGCGAAGCGAAACAAAAATTAGCCATCGATATTTATTCGTTATTAACCCAAAAAGTTGCTGATGGCGAACCGCTGAATATTCAAAAGATTGACAAATTCAAAGAGTCGCTTGAAAGGGTTCCGGTTGCTATTGCCATTGTTTTTGAACGAGATGCAGCGGAGCGGATTCCTGAATGGCAGGAAATTGCCGCAGTTTCAATTGCGGTGCAAAATATGTGGTTAACCGCAACCAGTCTGGGATTGGGCGCATTCTGGTCAACGCCTGAATTTTTACCGCTTTTAAACGATATTGTCGAAATTCAACCCGGACAAAAGTTGCTGGGCTTTTTTTATGTCGGGCACATTGCCATGGAATATCCGTCGCCGGGAAGGGGAGATATTGAAGCAAAAGTGGTTTGGAAAGAATAGTTTGGTTTAGAGTTTAGAGTGCAAAGTTCAGGGTTTAATGTACGTAAAATGGAAAATTATCGGCCTATTGTCATATTTTTACTGTTAACAATTTCATTTTCAATATTGAAAGGCCAAAATTTAGAACCTGTAAATTATCAATCATATCGGGGAAGCTTAAAAAATTCAGCGCAGAAATTTGAAAAGGAAAAGTTAGGAAGGGTTGTGTTTTTGGGAGGTTCAATCACATACAACAACGGCTGGCGCGATTCGGTTTGCAATTTTATTCAGCAAGAATTTCCCGGAACCAAATTCGATTTTATCAATGCCGGTGTTCCGTCAATGGGATCAACTCCCGGCGCTTTCCGTTTTGAAAACGATGTTTTAAAGAACGGAAAAGTTGATTTACTTTTTCTTGAAGCAGCCTTAAACGACGAAACCAACAGCATGGCGCCAACAGAAATTTCCCGTGCAATGGAAGGAATTGTTCGTCATACAAAAAGTGCCAATCCACAGTGCGATATAATAATCATGCATTTTGCAGATCCGGGGAAAATTGAAAATTACAGAAATGGGAAAATACCTGAAGTTATTCAACTGCACGAAAAAGTTGCTGAACATTACAATATTTCAACCATCAATCTGGCAAAGGAGGTAACTGAGCGGATTAAAGCCGGTGAATTCGACTGGGAGGACGATTTTAAAGATTTACACCCGTCACCGTTTGGTCAGAATATTTATTACCAATCGATAAAGCAATTTTTGCAGAATGCTTTGAAATCGGATAAACTGAATGAGCAGTTTGTAACAGGAGAACTACCGGAACCGCTTGATAAATATTCTTACGAAAATGGAATTTTGGTCGAACCAAATCCACCAAAACCTATAAAGGGATGGGAGTTGGTTAAAAATTGGAAACCTGAAGATGGGACAGGAACCCGCGATAATTATGTGAATGTACCCATGTTAGTTGGCAATTATCCGGGAAAAATCATCAAATTTCAGTTTAAGGGAAATGCTGTGGGAATTGCTGTTGCAGCCGGACCCGATGCCGGAATCATTGAATACAGCATCGACGGTTCTGATTGGCAAAAGCAGGATTTGTTTACACCCTGGAGCAAGGATTTATATTTGCCCTGGTTTTTTACGTTAGGTTCAGGGCTGAAAAGTGGAAAACACACTTTGCAAATTCGGTTAACCAATGAAAAAAATCCTGGAAGCACTGCTAATAAATGTGTGCTGAGGTATTTCTATTTCAACGGTATAGATTAAAAAGATTTACCTGAAGAAATCGGCCTCAAATTTTGCAAGAGTGGTTTCGTACTCATCCTGAAAAACCAACTCGTTCGAAGTAAGTGAATAGCTTGTCGTTTTCTCAAAGATCTGCATAAATTCAGCTTCAATTTTATTGCCGATACAAGCCATTCTGGTCATTGCAAATGGCGAAAATTTTATCCTGTTTCCTTCCGGCAACTCATATTTTCCGTTGAACATATTGCAACTGCTGTTTCCGTTTACCCGGTTATCTTCTGCGGTAAACCTGATAAATGGCTCTCTTGATGCAGCTTCTACAGGTTTTCCGTTTAATCTGACCAGTTTCCAGTATTTACCTGTAAGTTCAATTTTTTCCTTTTGCATGGTGTAGTTGTTTTCCAAATTTCCGATTATCCGGTTTCCGTTTTTATCGAGGTGAAAGAGTTTATTTTCGCCCACCAAATACATCTGATTGTTGAAACTATCCAAGGTTATTTTACTTTCGGTTGAATCCCATTTAAATGTTCCTTTGGTTTTAAAAACTTTGTCATCCTTTCCAAGGTATTTGGTTTCGAGCGTATAACTCAAATCTTTTCGAAGTACAATCTGGGTTTTAATTCCTTCGCAATCGGCACAAGGTAAAATGCCCTGGTAAGTTCCCGGCCAGTCAACTGAAGTCATGCTGTTATCACTGGTTGCTATAACTTCAGTGTTTTTTGCTTTTTTTGTCGATTTGCAGGATACAGCGCCAATAAAGAGAACAATTAAAACCAGAATTGTGAATTGTTTTTTCATATTTTTTGATTTTTTGCTTTTAGTGAAACAACGGAATTCTAATGATGTTTAAAATGTCTTTGTAGCATTGGACTTTAATTTCAAATTTATAATGGATTTCTCCGCAATATAATGAATGACTGTAATTTAGAATAGCGTGTGAAGTATTGTAAAAACCTCTTCCTGTCTGCGTTTGCTGTAATGGTATGCCACTCGATTATAACTTGTACATTTTTACAAAGATTTAACAATCGGTTTGAAATATCTTACAAAAGATTCAAGGTTCTTTCTAAACCAGGTGAACTGTCTTTCCCAGTCATTTTTATTTCTATAATCACCCTCCTCAGTTAAAAGTATTACTTGTTGTTTTTGATTATCATATCTTTTCCATTGAATTTGGTTGCTTATCAGCTTAAATGAATTCTCCTTTCCTATTTCGCTTAATCTATCGAAATAATCTTTTGAGTTATTCCCAACAATATATAAATAAACACTGAGCATATTCTTTGTTGTCAATGAGGCGGATATAAAAATATCACCTTTCCCAATGGAAATGTTAGTCCAAGGAAGTGATTGTGGTCTTCTAAGTTTAATAAAACTATTGTGTTCTTCTAAGTAGTCTTTAAGGCCTTGCCAGTATTCTTGTTGAAGAACTTTTGCTTCAGACAGATTTTGGTTTGATGTTGTCTTTTTTACATATTTTGTCCAATCATTCGGATTAGACAAAATTTTAAACAGTGGTGCTGGTAATGAATCGCCTATTTTATAAAGCTCAATCTCAATGCCGAAAAAGTTTATTGAGTCAATTGTAATTCTGTTGAGCCAATCCAATGCAGCTCTATGTTCTTCTGTAAATTTTCTAGCTATCCAGATTATTGTAACAGCATCAAGACCAGCGGCATAAGTCATTATTTGCCCCAAATGAGTATGATCAGTCCTCTCAAGTTGATTCTCTATTAAAACGTACTTATTGTTATCTGTGTCGCGGCAAAGAATATCTGCTCGGAAGGGACCGACATTTCTTTCTTGATTTAGAACTTCCAGCCCAATTCCAAGTGTTTCACCTAAGATTTCAATATTCTCCTCAGTTGCAAGCCAAGGTGTAAAGTCTGTATCTTCTTTTCTCCATTGGTCTCGCAAGTTTATCTGTTCTAATCGTCCTAATTTCAT
>CAMTWS010000209.1:0-30169 GCA_947085485.1 uncultured Prolixibacteraceae bacterium | reverse complement strand
TGGGAGCTTTTGTTGTTCTTACTGCTTCATGCACTAAAAAACAAACTCCTCAAAACGTTGAAAATGAATATGTAGGTTCCGGGAGTTGTATCGAATGCCATGCAAAGTTTTACGAACTCTGGTCAACTTCGCATCATGGAAAAGCAATGCAACCTCTTAATGCTGAATTTATTAAAATCCAAAAACTGCCTGGCAGCGAAGATTTTTCGCTGGAAGGGAAAATATATAAAATCGCTTTTGGCGATTCAACCATGACCATGATTGAGAAAGATGGTGAAAACGTTAAAAACTACGAAGTAGTTTGGGTTTTGGGAGGCAAAAATGTCTATTATTTTCTAACCCCGCTCGAAAATGGCAAACTTCAAACCATTCCGCTGGCATACAATTTAAACCTGAAAAGCTGGTACAACAATCCGCAATCTGCCCTCCGTCATTTTCCTGAAGGGCCTGCCGATCAGGCGCTTCCATGGAAAGACAGAATGTATAATTTCAATACGTCGTGTTACAGTTGCCATGTCAGCCAGTTGCAAACCAATTTCGATTTGACAACCGATTCGTACCAATCGATTTGGAAAGAACCCGGAATCAATTGTGAAACCTGTCACGGGCCAAGTAGTGAACATGTCCGCATTTTTAAAAATGCAAAAGAAGGGGAAGTGCAAAAACAACTTGGTTTGATTTCAACAAAAGTTTTTACTCCCGATCAGCACAATTGGTCGTGTGCGCCATGTCATGCAAAAATGCGCCCGATTACTCCGGGTTTCATGCCCGGCGACCGGTATTTCGACAATTACGATTTGATTATTTTGAATAATACCGATTTTTACCCCGATGGCCGCGATTTAGGTGAAAATTACACGTACACAGGCTGGATGATGAATAAATGTAACAGTAACGGGCAGTTTCATTGCGTGATGTGCCATACATCGAGTGGCCGCGACAGGTTTAAAAACAATCCGAACGACGCATGTAAAAGCTGTCATGCTGAGCGGGTGGCCAATGTTGTGAACCACTCCGGGCATAAGGAAGGCAGCCCGGGCGCACTGTGTGTAAATTGCCACATGCCAAAAACCATGTTTGGGAGCATGAATCGAAGCGACCATTCGTTCAGGCCGCCAATGCCCGAAGCAACCATAAAGTTCAATTCGCCAAACGCCTGCAATATATGCCATAAGGACAAATCGCCGGAATGGGCAAACAAAGTGGTAAGGCAGCGGAAAAACGGAAATTACCAGGACGAAACAATAAAATGGGCAACATTACTAAGAAGCGCCAGGTTAGGTGATTGGAAAAATCTCGATAAAATACTTGAACATATTGCAAGGGAAGATTTAAACGAAGTGGTTACAGCATCGTTTGTGCGCACTTTGGATAATTGTGATAAAGAACAAAAATGGCCAACCATAATCAATGCGTTAAAAAGTAAATCGCCGCTGATACGGGCATCAGCGGCCAATGGTTTAACGGGTAATTTTAGCGCCGCGGCAAAAACCGCTTTGCTTGTGGCTTGTGCCGATGAATACCGCCTTGTGCGCATTTCTGCGGCAAATTCGCTGGCAGCATTTCCGAATGATCAGTTTACGGCCGAAGAAAATCATTTGCTGGCAAAGGCTACAGAAGAATATATTGCTTCGTTGGTTACCCGGCCTGATGACTGGAGTTCGCATTACAACCTCGGAATTTTCTACCAAAATCAGGGCGATGCCAGCAAAGCCCTCGAATCGTATGAGATTGCGGCCCGGTTGTACCCGGAATCCTTAATACCACTGATTAATAGTAGTGTGCTCTATTCGTCAGTTGGCAATCAGGCCAAAGCCGAAGAAAACCTGCGCAAAGTAATTGCTGTTGACTCTGTAAATGAGGCAGCCAACTTAAATTTAGGGCTGTTAATGGCCGAACTGGGAAGAATGAATGAAGCAGAAAAGGCTTTAAAAACTGTGCTCCAGACAAATCCCAAACAGGCTGTTGCTGCTTACAACCTGAGTGTAATAAGTGCTTCAAAAAATGTTAAAGAAGCTGTTGAGTACGCAAAAACAGCAGCGGACGCTGCACCTGAAGAGCCAAAATATGCATACACTCTCGCGTTTTACTTGGTACAAAACAACAAGAAAAACGAAGCAATTAAAACTTTACAGGGAATCATCAAATCGAACCCTCAATATTTAATCGCTGTTAGCTTTTTGGCCGATATTTATACGAAAGATGGCAAAACTCAGGAGGCCATAAAAGTTTATCAGCAGGCATTAAAAGCCAAAAAAATAACCGACCAGGATAAAGTTTCCATACAGCAGGCGATTGCTGTGTTGCAGCAGAGTATGTAAATGGAATAAGTGGCTGCAATTTTTTAAAAAGAGACTATTAACCGGAAATTTGTCAACAATTAGATTTGAAATGAATAACAAAGTTGTACAATCGGACAACTTTAGTTATCTTTGCCCAATATGAGCAATCAGAAGATAAGGACAATTTATTTGTATAAAGACTACTTTACTGACTTTTTCAATAAGCAAAAGAAGAAAGTAAAAGACAAAATTATTTGGACTTTTAAACTCATTGAAACAATTCAACTGGTACCGGAAGAATATTTAAAACACTTGGAAAGCACGGATGGGCTTTATGAAATAAGGGTTCAATTTGGAAGTGATATTTTTCGGATATTTTGCTTCTTTAATGAAGGAAAACTAATTGTATTGGCAAACGGCTTTCAAAAGAAAACAAAAAAAAACTCCAAGGTCGGAAATTGAAAAGGCAATTAAAATAAAAACAGAATATGAAACAGAACGGTAATTTAAAATCACTAGACCAGTTTGTGGACGAGCAATACGGTGAAAAAGGAACTACAAAACGAGACAAACTGGAGAAAGGTTATGAGGCATTTAAACTTGGTTTTCTACTTCAACAAGCCAGACTTGAAAAAGGAATGACACAGGAAGAACTCGCCGTAAAATGTGGGACTAATAAAGGCTATATTTCTAAAATAGAGAACAACCTTAAAGAAGTTCGTATTTCGACACTTCAAAAAATAGTCGAGCTTGGTTTGGGAGGACATTTGGAATTTTCGATAAAACTATAATCATGCTAATTGTAATCTCTCCTGCCAAATCGCTCGATTTTGAAACCCCTTCAATATTCCCGGAGTTTACAATTCCGGAGTTATTACATGAATCTGAAAAATTGGTTGGCCGCCTGAAAACAATGAGCCCGAAACAACTGTCGGTTTTAATGGGAATTTCGGCTGATTTGGGTGAATTGAATTTTAAACGTTACCAGAATTGGCAAACTCCATTTACGCCTGAAAATGCAAAACAGGCAATCATGGCTTTCAACGGCGATGTTTACCAGGGATTGAATGCAGCAACACTTTCGGAAGAAAAACTCGAACTGGCGCAAACCAAATTGCGCATTTTGTCGGGATTGTACGGCGTTTTAAAGCCGCTCGACATTATTCAACCTTATCGCCTGGAAATGGGGACGAAACTGAAATATTACAAATCGAAAGATTTGTATGCCTTCTGGAATCCTTTGATTACTAAAAAGATAAATGAAGCGATTGTCGGCTCAGGGAGCAGGGTTTTGGTAAACCTGGCTTCTGTTGAATATTTTAAAAGTATCGACAGGAAAAAGCTGAAAGCCGAAATTGTAACCCCCGATTTTAAAGAACTAAAAAACGGCAGCTTCATCATGGTTTCGTTTTTTGCCAAAAGGGCACGCGGACTAATGACCCGTTTTATTCTTGAAAACAATATTTCCAATCCGGCAGATTTGGTCGCATTTGATTCAGAAGGATATGCATTTAATTCGCGATTGTCGAAGCCTGGAAACCCTATGTTTACAAGGGAAAATTAAAACGGTAAATCGCCTGCTGTATCTTCATCCGGTTCCGGGGGAACATCCCTGAAACTGTATTCGGGTGGGCCATCGGGTAAATTACTGGCCGATGGTTTGTCAATTTTCCAGGCATTAATATTGTGAAACCACTTTCCGTTGTACTCGCGCGATTCAATATTGAACGATACTTCAACTTCTTCACCTGTTGACAGTCCATTAATAAGCGAAGTTTTATCGCCAAACAAAGTGAAGCACACTTTTCGAGGAAATTGCTCTTCGGTATCTATTACAAATTCACGTTTGTTCCATTCTTTACCACCTTTACTGATTCCGGTTTCGGGATTGAGAATCTGGCTTACCCTGCCTTTTACACTTAATGCCATAGTTTGGTTTTTTTCGATGTTATGTTTGTTTTATAAGGGCTAAAGGTAAAAAAGAAACCCTTTGCAAATTTATTTTGCAAAGGGTTTTTTATTATAAATTTATTAACGATTATTTTGTTGGTTCAGCTTTTACAATTTCGAGCAGTTCAACTTCGAAAATCAGCGCTGCATTTGGGCCAATATCGCCACCTGCTCCACGTTCGCCGTAAGCAATTTGCGCCGGAAGATAAATTTTCCATTTCGACCCAACAGGCATTAACTGTAATGCTTCTGTCCAACCGGGAATAACCTGTCCAACACCAAAAACTACAGGTTCGCCGCGGTCAACCGAACTGTCGAAAACTTTACCATCAATCAAAGTTCCGTGGTAATGAACGCGGACCTGGTCGGCTGCTGTTGGCATCGGGCCGGTTCCTGTAGTTAAAACTTCGTACTGCAAGCCGCTTTCGGTTGTAGTTACACCGGCACGCGCTTTATTTTTTTCAAGAAAAGCATTTCCTTCTTCAAGGTTTTTTTGTGCTTTTCTTTGGCCGGCGCTTTCAAAAA
This sequence comes from uncultured Prolixibacteraceae bacterium, assembly GCA_947085485.1. GTDB lineage: Bacteria > Bacteroidota > Bacteroidia > Bacteroidales > Prolixibacteraceae > Draconibacterium. The sequence continues at coordinate 25,412 of CAMTWS010000209.1, read as the reverse complement.
ATTTCTGAACCAAGGCGTTAGCCTGCTCCGGAGATATAATTGAATCTTCGCCTAAAGTAGAAGCATGAAATGCCGCTGCCATTGCTTCTTTGTTAATTTCGTTGCCACCAGGCGCTGCTTCCAATTGCTTCAGGTTGTTTGCACCAACCAAAACTCCAATTGCATAACTTACCGAGTCGATGTTCGATACTAATTTGACTTTTTTACCGCCTTGCTGGCACGATGCGCTGAGCGCAAAAACAATAACCAGCCCATAAATGATACTGTTCTTCATGTTCTTCATGTTCTTAAATATTTATATAATTTTTAATAATTCCACATCGAAAATAAGCGCTGAGTTTGGCCCGATTGCAGCGCCTGCGCCATTGCTGCCATACGCAAGGGCTGAAGGTATAAAAAGCCTCCATTTCGAACCTGTTGACATTAATTGCAGCGCCTCGACCCAACCTTTAATTACACCATTTACCGGGAAAACTGCGGGTTGTCTGCGTTCAACCGAGCTATCGAAAACTGTTCCATCGATTAATGTTCCGTGATAGTGGCATTTTACCTTATCGGTTGCGGTTGGGATTTCTCCGTCGCCTTCTTTTAAGACTATATATTGCAAACCGCTTGGAAGCTCAACAACTCCTTGTTTTTTCCGGTTTTCAGCTAAAAATTTTAACCCTTCTTCGAGGTTGCCGGCGCCTTTATCCTGATTTAATTTTCCGATAAACTCTTCGAGAATAATATTGGCTTCTTCAGGGCGGATCAATGGTGTTTCTCCTTTGAAAACATCTTTAAACCCAGTTAAAAAAAGTTCAGGATTAACTGTTTTTACACCCGTTTGAATCAGATTTCCGGCTATGCTCATTCCTAATGCATAACTAAAATCTTCGAGTTCTCCGTGCAATTTTTTACCGGCCATTAATCCTTTTTTGTAATAAAGCGTGCGAATATAATGTAATTTTTTGTCAATTAAATATTTGCTTCTTTTTTTATTCCGCGCAACATGTGAATTTTTCGGGGTGGCCCGGGAAGCCGTTCCATTTCGAAACCGCTGGCTGCCAAATCTCTTCGTACATCGCCTTTTGCACTGTAGGTAACAAACACCCCTCCGGGCGAGGTTATCGAATAAACTTTTTGAAAAATATGCTGTGACCACATTTCGGGCTGTTTGTCGGGGCCAAATGCATCGTAAAAAATTATATCGCAATTTTCAATCTGTGTTAAATTAAAATCAATTAAATCTCCTTTTATTTTGAACAGATTGAAGTATTCTGAGACCGGAACAACCTCATTCCATTGACATTGGTGTATTTTTTCAAAAATGAACCTGGCTTCGGCTGAAATTAACCGGCCGAAGTTTAACCGGCCGGTTATATTTTTTTCGAGCGGGTATTTTTCTATGGAAATATATAATGTTGGCCGCTTATTTTGTTCTGCCTGCAAAGCGGTTAACAGGCAATTCAACCCTGTGCCAAATCCAACTTCAAAAACTTTTGGATTTTTGCTTGTATGATAATTAAAACCTTTGTCGATATACACATAATTCGATTCGGTAACCGCACCGTTTACCGAATGGTATTGCTCATTCATTTCGGGCAGGTAGATTGTGTGCGAACCATCGGAAGTATTTATTATCAGCATAAAAAAACGGTGTTGTTTCTCTTGAAAAGTAAAACTATTTTTACACGGCTAAATTAGAAATAATATGTTGGTAAAATTGTTTAACGTGAATCCGAACCTTCGCGAAATTCTTAAAATTGTTGAAGTTCTGCGCAAGGGGGGATTAATTATTTACCCGACCGATACGGTTTACGGTTTGGGTTGCGATATTACCAATGTAAAGGCTGTTGAAAAAGTTGCGAGGATAAAAGGCGTGAAAGTCGAAAAAAACAATTTCTCTTTTATTTGCAGCGATCTTAGTCACCTTTCGGATTATACAAAACCCATTTCCAACTCGGTTTTTAAACTGATGAAGAAAAACCTGCCGGGCCCGTTTACTTTTATTCTTGAAGCCAACAACAACGTGCCCAAATATTTTAAAGGGAAGAAAACAGTGGGTATCCGTGTGCCCGACAATAATATCATCTGCGAAATTGTAAGGGAATTGGGTAACCCGATCCTTTCAACTTCTGTTCACGATGAGGATGAAATTCTTGAATATACAACCGATCCGGAATTGATTTACGAGAAATACCAGGATATTGCTGAAATAGTTATTGATGGCGGTTACGGCGAGCTAATTCCATCGACAATTGTAGATTGCACCGGCGATGAAATATTAATTATACGCGAAGGAAAGGGAAAACTGGAGTATTAATTACCTTTTCCAGAAAGATGGACTAAACAGTACCAGGATTGTAAACAACTCAAGTCTTCCGAGCAGCATCAAAAAAGAGAGAAACCATTTCCCGATTGGATGAACATGTGCATAAGTTTCAACCGGCCCAACCGAACCTAACCCGGGCCCAATATTGGCAAGAGATGATGCCACTGCCCCCATTGATGTTTCCAAATCGGGTTCGAACAACATGAAAAAAACTGTGCTTCCCCCAAAAATCACAAAATAGAGTACAAAAAAGGCCAACACATTGGTAACAATCTTGGCATCAACAGAATGTTTATTAAATTTCAACGGAATAACCGCGTTTGGATGAAGCATCCTTTTCAGTTCGTAATACCCGTTTTTAAAGAGCAATACGATTCGCATAATTTTTATTCCGCCACCAGTTGAACCTGCCGATCCCCCGAAAAAGAATACTGAAAAAATCAGGGCAACCATCACTGGTTTCCAAAGCAAATAATCTACTGTAACAAAACCTGTTGTAGTAATTATAGATACCACCTGAAAGAGTGAATCGCGAAATGCTTTTTCAACTCCGGTCTGGGTTGAAATAAGTAATCCTGAAAAAATTAAAACAGTAAACCCCAAAGTTATGAGGCCGTAATATTTAAACTCTTCATCATTGCGAATTGGTTTGAATTGGCCCCTGATTACAAAGTACAGCAACGTAAAATTTGTGCCGGCAATAAGCATAAAAAATGTGATGACATATTGAATATATGCCGACGGCCAATGGGCGATACTTGCTTGCTTTGTAGAAAACCCGCCAGTTGCCATTGTTGAAAACGAATGGCAAACTGCATCGAATAACGGCATTTTGCCAATCCAGAGCAAAAGTATTTCGGCAATGGTAAAAATAAGATAAATAACCCACAGGGTTGCTGCGGTTTGCCTGATACGGGGACTAATTTTATCGGGGGTGGGGCCCGGAACTTCGGCAATGTAAAGCTGCATGCCGCCAATGCCAAACACCGGCAAAATTGCCAGCGAAAGCACAATCATTCCCATTCCTCCCAACCATTGTGTAAGGCTGCGCCAGAATAAAATACCATGGGGCAATGCTTCAACATCGTTCAAAACAGATGAGCCGGTTGTGGTAAAACCCGACATGGTTTCGAAAAAGGCATCGGTATAATTGGTTATTGTTCCGGTAAAAATATAGGGCAAACTTCCGAGCAACGAAAAAATAATCCAAACAAGGGCAACTATTATAAAACCTTCGCGTTTACCAATGTCTTTGCATGCATTTCTGGTAAGCCAGATTATAAAGGCGCCCAGCAAAATATTTATTCCCGAAGAAAGGACAAAACCCATCGTGTCGTTTTCATTGTATATCAATGAAATTGCCAATGGAAGAAGCATAGCAACCCCTTCGACAAACATTAGAAACCCAATCACACGAAGAATGATTTTTTTATTCATTACCCAAACAACCAGTAGTTATTTAAAGAATTTTTCCAGTTTCTTAATGCCCGAAGGCAAAGTAAAAACCACAACCTTATCTCCTTCATGTATAACTGTATCGCCATTGGCAATATATCCGTTATCGCCCCTGATATAACCACCAATAACAGCTTCTACAGGGAAATCAATATTTTTCAAAGGTTTATCTGTTATTTTAGCGCCGTGTTTTGCAATAAACTCAAAAACCTCGGCATCGGAAGCAGTTAAGCATTTCACTTTCGAAATTGCAGCATTGAGGGTGAACTTATAAATGTAACTGGCGGCATTTAGCTTTTTATTGATAACGCTTCCAATATCCATTTTTTCGGCCAAACCCATAAAGGACAGGTTTTCTACTTCGGCAACGGTACGGCGGACTCCAAAAGATTTTGCCAGATGGCACATCAGAATATTTGTTTCAGAATTTCCGGTAGTTGCCACAAAGGCATCCATTTTCTCAATCCCTTCGTCTTTTAGTAATTTTATATCTCTTCCATCGCCATTTATTACCAGCGCTTTCCCGAATTTATCTGCAATTTTTTCGCATTTATCGTGGTTTAATTCTATGATTTTAATGCGATACTGGTCGCCTAATTTTTCGATTGCTTTTTGTGCAACCCGGCTACCACCCAAAAACATGATATTCCGGACACCAAAAACTTTTTTACCGGTAATGTCGAATACATGCTGTTGTTCGAATTGTGTAGTTACAAAAAAAACGATGTCGCCATCTTTAATAATGTCATGTCCCTTGGGAATAATGGTAACGTTATCGCGGTTAATGGCTACTACCGAAATATGATGGTAGTCCAGCTTTAGCTCTTCCAGGCTTTTATTCAGAATAATTGCATTTTCACGAACTTTTATTCCCATTAAAATCAGTTTCCCGTTTGAAAATTCAATTAACTGGCGTGTAACGGTTTGTTTTACTGAAGCAACAATTTCTTTGGCAGCAAGGCTTTCAGGATAAATTAATTCATGGATACCCATGTTTTTCAATTTTGCCTTGTAATTTTCCTTCAAATATTCCGAATTGTTTATTCGGGCAATTGTACGGCCCACCCCCAAATACGAGGCCATTGAACATGCAAACACATTTCGCTCTTCGAAAGGGGTAACAGCAATAAACAAATCGGCTTTCGAAAGCCCTGTTTTCTTCAGATCCTCGAACGAATGTGCCGAACCGGCAATGGTCATTAAATCTACTTGTGAACTTATTTTTGATAGTTTTTCGGGAGAGTCGTCGAGTAAAACGATGTCGTGGGATTCATCGGTTAACATTTTTGCCAAATGTGCCCCTACTTCACCGGCGCCTGCGATTACAATTTTCATTTATTCGCTGTATTTAAATTTATCCGACAAAATAAAGTATTAACTTCTAATTATTTGTCAATACATAAATTTATTATTGTCGAAATAAACATTGAATTAATCTCGAAAATTACCATTTTTTTCTAAATGCACCTTTTAAGGTTGTAAAATGAATTTGTGTTGATTGAATTGCATTTTCTGTATAAAATCTTTTGTTCGATATTATTGTCGTATTCGGCTCAATATCTGTTGGATTGATTTTTATTTTTGTTGGATTGATTATAAAATCGGGCAAGTTGGCTTTATTTAAGTCGGTTATGTTTTTCTGAAGCGAAAATGATTTTCCCTCAAAAAACACCAATCTGTTTTTCAAAAAGATATTATCATCGGTCAGCGTGTCGGTTGAAATTAGAAAAACCGGAGGATTTAATCCCAGCTTCCGTTTGGTTGAGGTTGCCGGAAAATAATACATTTCTTCTTCCTCTATTTTTTCTTCGGAGATAACATAGTTTTTCTTCCCGTGAATAAGATGGATTCCTGGATTTTTTATATTGTTATAAACTATCACTTCAGTATTGTTTATGCGGCCAATACCGATTGCGAAAGTTGAAAGTGATAATAAAAATGCGAAAAACAGGTTAGCTCTAATATAGTAAACCTTATGGTTCGCCATGTATATAAAAGCTGAACCCACAATTGCCAAAATAAAAATGAACTGAACCTGATTAATTGATATTTCCAACACTGCAAACGGGAGTTGGTCGATAAATGAAAGCAGAAAATAAGTTAATTTAATCATGTAATTTAACACGACTGCCAGAAAATTGGATATAATATAAATTTTTGAGACAAATAATAATAAAATACCCATTGGGATGAGAACCATAACCGCCGGGATTACAAAACTGTTTGTTATCCAGAAATAGGTTGGAAACTGCCCGAAATAGTAAGTAGTTAACGGAAACGTTGCAATTTGTGCCGCAATTGAAACTGTAATAAGCGACCAGAAAAATCTGATGAATTTGCTCTTGACATAAATTAGTTTCCCGATTTTGGGTTGAAGAAAGACGATTCCAAAAACTGCAGTGTATGAAAGTTGAAATCCGACATCGTACAAATTGTTTGGGTTAATCAGCAGCAAAATAAAGGCCGATGCTGCAAGTGAGTTATAAATATTCGATTTCCGGTTTAGATTTTCGCCTATTACAAAAATGGTAAACATAGCCGAAGCACGCGTTACCGACGGAGAAAGACCGGTAATAACCGCGTAAAACCATAAAAATGAGACAGATATTGCCATAAATATAATACGGCCGCTTTTTTGTTTTTGCAGAAAGCCAAGCAAAAGTGTAATCACCCAAAAAACAATTCCAACGTGCAAACCCGAAACAGCCAAAACATGCGATGCACCCGATGCCGAAAACACCCTTTTTGTTTCAGGGTCGAGTTCGCGTTTGTAACCCAGCGTTAATGCCGAAAGAATTTCAAATTCTGTTTCGCCAATGGGTTGACTGCGGTAAATTTTTAAAAGATTTTCGCGAATTTGTTCGGCCCGGCAAATGATCGACAATTTTGATTTATCAGTTTTAGTCCAGCTATCAACAGACAAATAAACCTGCCGGTAGATTCTTTTTTGTCCGAGGTGTTTTTTATAATCGAATTCATACGGATTATTGTTGTTTGTGATCAATTGCGGGGCGTTACTGAAAAGAATAATGTCGCCGGCTTTCAATTGTTTTACGGTTTCGTTTTTTGCGAAATAGGCAATTACTATTTCCTTTGTTGGCTTTATTGAATCGGAACAATAAACTGCATCAACCTGGATAACCGATTTCCATGAATTTGGTTTTTCGTGTGGGGTTTCTAAAATTACGCCCGCAAAGTTGCCTTTTTCATATAAAAATGGTTTTTTGTTGAACTGCTTTGTACCCAGGATTCCAAGGCAAACAAAGAATACGTTGATACCCAGCCCAAAAAGAAGACCATAAGAATACTTAAAATTTTTGTTTAAAATAACGAGAAGAAAAAGTGTAATTACCATAAAAGCAAAACACAATTTAATATCAATTTTAAAGTGTGTGCCAACAACAATACCAATTACCAGGGCAATTGTCAACCTCAGGAAGGGAATATTTTGAACTGTTTTTTCCAATGGTTTTTGGTTTGCAGAATGTTACTACAAACGAAAAACCATGGAATTGGGTTACAACTATTTTACTGGAATTTTTATGCGGTAATGAGGTTGTACATTCCCCAGTGCAATATCTTTAAGTTTACTTTTCAGAAACCGTTTTCTTAACGGCGACAGGTAATCGATAAAAAGTTTTCCCTCTAAATGGTCGTATTCGTGTTGGATAACCCGGCCAATGAAACCGCTATAAATTTCATCGTGTTCTTCAAAATTTTCATCGAAATATTTTAACCTTACCGTATCGGGGCGCGAAACATCTTCCCTGATTTCGGGCAAACTTAAACAGCCTTCGTTCATTATCCATTTTTCTCCCGACAATTCAATAATTTCAGGGTTGATAAATGTCTTCCTGAAATCTTTTAATTCAGGTTCTTCATCAGCGCCAGAAGATCCGTCGATAACAAATAACCTGATTGGCAGTCCTGTTTGCGGAGCAGCAAGTCCAACACCATCGGCATAATACATGGTTTCCCACATATTTTCAATTATTTCGCTTAAGCCTTCGGCGTCTTTTTCAATATTTTCAGCTCGTTTTCTAAGTATAGTATCTCCGTAAACGGTAATCGGATATTTCATCTCAACTGTGTTTATTTCTTTTTTGTTCCATATAACTTTGTAAAATTATGGTAGCGCTTATACCGTCAACCAACGCTTTGTCCTGTCGTTTTTGTTTTTTTAAACCACCGTCAATCATAGATTGAAAAGCCATTTTTGAAGTAAATCTTTCGTCAAGAATTTCCAGTTTCATCACGGGATATTGAATTTGAAATTTCTTTAAAAACGGATTTATGTATCTAACAGCTTCAGAGGCCTCGTTGTTCATTTGTTTTGGGTAACCAACAACAACAGATTCAACCTTTTCTTTTTGAAAATAATCATTTAAGAAATCCCAAATGGTATGTGTAGGAATCGTAGTAAGCCGGGTGGCAATAATCTGTTGAGGGTCGGTAACTGCCAGCCCAACTCTTTTTCTCCCATAATCAATTGATAATATTCTTGCCATTAAAAAAAAATTAAGCGCTGCAAAAATAGATAGAAATAGCTAAAAAACAAGACGTTTCAATTTGCCTGAAATATGTGTTTGGCAGGAGTTGAATTCGGTTGATGTTGTTTTGGCACAACCTTTGTGAATGTTAAGTCAGATATCAGGTTATTTTAAGGCGCCAAAAGAGAGTAGCAAAAAAAGATTTTATAAATCTTAAAAAAGAAGTCATGAAAACAATTAAATTCAGGATGCTTGCAACGATTATAACTCTGGCGGCAGTTATTACAGCAACAACAAACCCTGCAAACGCCCAACGCCGTTCAACAACGAACAGCACAAACAACGAAAAAGTTGAAAATACCCGCACCGGCAATAAAGAAGCCATTGAAAAAAAGAGCACCTTGCGCGAGGTTGCCAAAGAACCACGGGCAGCAAACCGTTCGGTAAAAAGTACCCGGGAAGTTAAGCGTTACAATTCGCCCTCTGCCAATGAAAGAAGCAGGGAAAATGTTCGTGCCACAACCCGTTCAAATGAACATCCAAATAATAAATCAGACCGTTCCGGTACTGCAAACAAGTCGAATCAAAACGTCAAGGAGAAGGAGCGCAGGGACAACCGGAACAAAAATGAAGCTAATGACAGGAAAAGTAATTCGGACAAGGCAATTGCAAATACCGCCGAAAGGTCGAGACGTTCGACTGGTTACTCCCCGGAAAATAAAAGAAGCACCGAAAATGAAAAAGCGGCATATAGCTCAACCCGTTCGGCAGCAAATAATTATACAGAAAGGTATAACCTCAACTCCGATGATGTAAGATATAAACCGGGCAAAGATTACAAAGGGAATAATAAATACTGGTCGTCTGATTACAGGGAAGATAACAGGGGCAAAAACTATTCAAAAGCGAATTATAATTCCGGTAATTACAAACACTGGGACCGAAATTGGGAAAGTTACCGCTGGAATCACAATAGCTGGAGAAATTATTACGGGTATTACAATCCGTATTCATACCGGGACCACCAGTATTATTATCACCATCATTATTACGGGCATGTAATCCGCAGGTTTGTTCACAAACCGCAAATCTACATACACAATCATACCCGGTATTACTGTTATGATGGTTATTTTTTCAGGTACCGCAGCGGGGTTGGTTATGTGCTGGCAGATGTTCCGTTTGGTATGGCTTTCGGGTATCTGCCCAACGATCACGAAAGGGTTTACATTAACGGTTACCTGTATTTCAGGGTTGGCAATCTTTTCTTTGAACGAACAAATTATGGTTTCCTTTTAGTCCACTATCCCGAAAGATATTATGCTTTCAACGATGGTTACCGGATCGAAGGATTCCGTTTCAATTATTAAATTTGTTATTTAACATGTTTATTATTCGAAGAATTCAACTATTTTTATCGTTCAATAATCACCAATAATAAAAGATAAAAATGGGGTCTAATTTAAAGCGGGATCAAATACCGCCAAAACAAGCTGAAAACTGGAGAAGAAATTTTGCTGACGAGCAGAAAAGCACATTTAATTTAAGTGTACCGCAAATTATACTTCAAAAGGAAATCTATAAAAAACTGGCAGGAGAAAACGAAAACCGGCTTCGTATTTATTTGGGTTTGGAATCGGAAATGGTTGAAGGAAAATATGTTTTGTGCGCTTATGCTGTCTCTGCTTTCCTTTTAGGTAGCGGCGATGTTTATGTCGATTACGAAACTCCGGTATATAAACTGGGGGTTAAAAACGAAAATTATTCCGATAGATCCAAACTTGTAATCGAAAGTATCAGAAGTTATAGAAAATGGCGTTTAGGTGAACTGGATTCTGAAGTAGAAACGGCAGATTTTAGAAAATACATTTTCCCGAATGCATACTTGTTCACCAAATACGAATTGCACGAAATTTTTAATGTTCAGGGACGGCTGGAAGCCCATATTGAATTTGGCGTTACAAAAACCATGAATATTATGATTTCACCTGAAGTAAACGAAAACAAGGCTTTTAACGATGAAAGCGAAGTATTTGATTATGCAACTCCATGTCCGCCGGTTTGCGACGAGGGAAGTATTTATAATTCGTGAATCCTCGCTGAATGCCCTGGTATGTTCATTTTAACTGGCTAACCAATTTATTGGCATTTTTTATAGGTTTATTGCTGTATCGAAATTTTCCAAAAGAAATTAAAACTGTATTTTTATTTGTTGCATTCGGTGTTTTAACCGAGACCTATATCAAAATTCATTTTCATTTTATTATGAGGAATGGTATGCCCATCGGGCATTTCTATTTCCCAATTGCCATTTTAATTGCCGGATTTTTTTTCAAACAAATATTGAACGGTTTTATTAAACCGGCCTGGATAATGGCTATTATCGTTATGTACGAAATGTATTGCATCATTAATCCGGTTTTCGTTCAGGGTTTGTTCCAGTATCCAAGTATAACAGGCTCCATAGGCGCTTTACTTTTGTTCCTGTTTTCTGTTGCTTATTTTGTTAAAGTTATGGTTGAAGCAAAAATTAAAAAACTATCAGCCGAGCCGCTAATCTGGATAAACTCGGCATTTTTAATTTACTATACAGTTGGTTTCTTTTACCATTCGTTATATAATCTTAGAACAACAGCTTCGATGGAAGTGGCACATTTTGCAATAAAATTCTTTGCATTACTTAATTTGTTGTTTTATTTTATTATTTCAGTCGCTTTTATTTTGACGGTTAATTTTAAGCGAACTCATGCTGAGAAATATTAAAATCACTGAGAGTAAAATTCTGTCCCAAAAAATGTTGTATAATCTCTTTCTTAACTATTTTAGTCCATTGAAATAAAGTTGAAATAAAAATGTTAGAGGAAAGCAACAGTATTGTAATCGTTTATTTTGTCGGTACAATTGGTATGGTACTTCTTGCTTTATCCATTTTATTCTTTTTTATAACCTACCAAAAGCGGATGCTGAAAAAACAGTTGGAACTAAACGAAACCCGGGCGCGCCAGCAGGAAGAAATTCTGAAAAATACTATCTCAGCCCAGGAAAAAGAACGCAAACGCATTGCACAGGATTTGCACGATGAAGTAGGATCAATGCTTTCGGTTGTGAAACTAAACGTGGGGCGAATCGAAAAAAAATCGGAAGAACCATTGGCAAAAGAACTGGCTGCCGAAACAAAAACATATTTAGACGAGGTTATTACCCAGGTACGATGCATCTCCCGCTCTTTATTACCTCCCTCGCTCGAAAAATTAGGTTTGTATTTTGCTTTGGAAGAGCTTGCCAACTGGGTAAATAAATCGGAGCAATTGAAAATAGTTTGCTGGAAAAGCGGCCAACAGTTCCGGTTTGAAAACAATAAGGAACTGGCAGTATTCCGTATTGTTCAGGAACTGCTCAACAATGCCATAAAACATTCGGGGGCCGGTTTAATTAATATCAATTTAAGGTTTTCGCCGAAAAATAATCTAATGATTTCGGTAACCGACAATGGAACAGGTTTTAACCTTGAAGATAAAATGAATGCCGGGCTGGGATTAAAAAACCTCGAAAGCCGCGCCCAGATTATGGATGCAAAATTTAAAATTAAATCAATCCCCGGAAAAGGAACAACAGCTATTATATATTTAAATACAAAAGAATAGCCATGGGGGAAAATAAAATTAAAGTTGTTATTGCCGACGACCACAAACTGTTCAGAAAAGGAATGCGTGCATTGCTCGGCGATTTCGGATTTGTAATTGTTACAGGCGAAGCCGAAAACGGGATCGAACTGCTTGAACTGCTTAGAGTAACCGATGTTTTGCCTGATATAATTCTGCTCGACTTACGCATGCCGCTAATGGATGGGGTTGAAGCCTATAAGGAAATTAAAAAACTTTATCCATCGGTAAAAGTCATTGTTTTAACCATGGAAGACGATGAGCAGTACATATTGCATTTAATCGGCGAAGGCGTGAATGGTTACCTTTTAAAAAATGCTGAAACTGCGGAGGTTGAAACAAGTATCAGGAAAGTGACAGAGGAAGGATATTATTATTCGGATGCTATTTCAGGCCTGGTCATGAAAAATCTGAAGAAGAGGAAAAAGACAGAAACCGTTTTTAATCCTGAGTTTACCGACCGCGAGTTAGAGGTATTGGAATTGATATGTAAGGAAAATTCAAATGCCGAAATTGCCAAAACGCTGAATGTATCAATTCGCACAGTTGAAGGTTACCGGATGAAACTCACAGAAAAATCGGGGGCCAAAAATATTGCCGGGCTTGTGGTCCTCGCCCTGAAATATAAATGGGTATCATTATAAAAAAAAGGAACTCCTTCGCGGAATTCCTTACATGGGCATTTCATCAGAACCTTGTTTAACAATCTTTATTTCCAAAGGAAGGAATAATGTTTTTTTTGGGAATGCTGAACGGAAATCAGAATTTCTGTTAAAGATTCATTGTGCGGAGAAGAATACGTTTTGAGAAATGGAGAATTGTGTTTATTATATTTCGAATTGTTCATGCTTTCCTTGTCATTTATTTCGGTCAAAGTTCAGCACTCTAAAACCCAAAAACAAGCGTGATTTACGCATTTTAATATACGTAAAACTACGCATACGATGGTATAAAATAAAATGTGCAAACGGGAAGCAGAGGTAATCCTAACCTTTAACTTTGCATTTTGCCCTACATCCGAATTGCATCAACAATCGTTGATATTGAACAATTTCCCTATTTTTGCAGCTTGATATTGAATCGTATAATGATGAATATTTGTAAAAAAACCGGTTTTCTGTTTCTGTTGCTTTGTGCCGGAACAATTTCAACGGCTCAAACATCGTCGTATAAAACCCTTGCGGATGAGTTGCAAAGGCTGCAAAAACAGCTTGTGCCCGATAAACGGCTGGCTATTCTCGAGATTGAAATCAAAGATACTCTTCAACCCATTGTTATTGTTTCGGGAGAAACCGACCTGCCCGGTGCCAAGAAGCAAATCATCGGGTTTTTGAATGATAAAAAGGTTTCATTTATTGATTCAATCAGACTTTTACCCGATGCTTCGGCAGGCGCTAAAAACTGGGCTTTGGCAACATTGTCGGTGTCGAACCTCCGTGCAAGGCCTGACGATGCATCTGAACTGGTTTCGCAGGTCCCAATGGGAACTCCTTTAAAAATACTAAACTATAAAAATAAATGGTACCGGATCCAAACACCTGAATACTACATTGGATGGATGGATGCCGGCGGTTTGCACCAGTTTACTGCAAAAGAGATGGGATACTGGAAAAATTCAAACCGCTACCTGTTTAACCGCATTTCGGGCTATGCCTTTTATGCTCCCCGCAAAAAGGGTGGCATAGTTTCCGATCTTGTTCTTGGCGATCTGTTTGAAGTTGAATCAACAGTGAGGGGCTTTTTGAAAATAAGGATTCCTGATGGCCGTACCGGGTATGTCCGCAAGTCCGACTGTATTTCTTTCGGGGATTGGACCAATTCGGAACCCAATGTTGAGTCGATACTGTCGGTTGCCAAACAAATGATGGGCTTTCCGTATTTGTGGGGAGGATCTTCAGTCAAAGGAGCCGATTGTTCGGGCTTTGTGAAACTGGCTTACTATTCGCAGGGAATTATTCTTGCACGCGATGCATCGCAGCAAGCCCTGTATGGCGAACCGGTTGATTTCACCAACAGGAAAAACCTGCAAACCGGCGATTTGCTCTTTTTCGGGCGCTCGGCACAACATATAACCCATGTGGGAATCTACCTGGAAAAAGGAGATTTTATTCATTCCTCAGGCAGGGTGCAAATCAATAGTATCGATCCAAGCGATCCGAAATATGTCACCGAAAGAAATAATGTTGCTGCCCGCAGAATCGTGAATTCACTGAATACCGAAGGAATTGTGAGGGTGAAAGATCATATTTGGTACAATGACTTTAAATAATCCGTTCGATTTATCCGACGGAATCAGTTAAAGTATTATTCTGCTCCATCAAATGATTTCAATTATATTTGAATGAAAAATGCAACCATAAAAACCATGGGCAAAAAATATATCAGTTTGCTGTTTTTCAGTCTGTTTATTCCCTTAATTTTCATTTTATTTGATTCATGCAGCGGTAAACAGACCGGAGAGAAAGGAACCACATTACCCGAAAAAACAGGTTCAATCGTCGAAAATGAGACCCCCGATGAGCATTATACGGATAATGCCCTGCTGGTTTTACCCGGTAATCCGGCTCCCGGCGAAGATTTTCGAATTCTGGCAACAGGGGGAAGAAACATCCGGAAAGCGAAGATAATTGTCAGCGGTCCGTCGGAAAATTTAGAATCGCTGAACAGTAAAACAGGGGCGGAATTGCCTTACTGGAGGATTGATGATTATGCGGGAAGTGTAGCTGGCAACTATAAAGCGACCCTGATTGCGGATAAAAAAGAGGTTGCAAATCTTGAGTTTGAAATTGCACCGAGAGAGGAGACTTCTCATAAGGGTGTAGTCTGGAAGACAATACGTGATTGGGACAGCGGCATGGAGGCCATCTATTCGGCCTGGATAAACGCTTTGTTCCAGGGCAGCAACGAGCAGTCTTCGTGGACGGCTCTTCACGAAGTTACCCGAAACCGCGATCATAATTTTCTTTACAATTACCTTTCACTGGGAGAAGATGATCCTGAAAGTAAAAACAGGGTGATGATGGAACCCGATTGTGCCGACAATCCATTTTTCATGAGGGCCTATTTTGCATGGAAAATGGGTCTCCCGTTTGGTTATCATATTTGCGACAGGGGTTACCTGGGACGCAATCCCAACACAGGTAAATGGATCACCAATGAAACTTCCTCCGCGAAAAACAATGCGGTTCAGGCATTCAATTCTTTTATCAGAAGCATTATGAATGGCGTTCATTCCGGCACAGCGCGAACTGCCCTCGACAATGAAAATTCAGACTATTATCCTGTTTCACTGGATCGTGGAGTCCTGCGTCCCGGTACTGTTTATGCCGATCCGTACGGGCACACACTGATTATTGTAAGCTGGATACCACAAACCAAAGACCGGCCGGGAATGCTTCTTGCTGTGGATGCCCAACCCGATAAAACGATAGCCATTAAACGGTTTTGGAAAGGGAATTTCCTTTTTAACACAACTGAGGTAGTTGGTGAACCGGGATTTAAAGCTTTCCGTCCCATTTCATTCGCGAACGGAAAGTTAACCCAGATTAAAAACGAAGCGTTGACCTCATCTTCCGGGTTTTCTCCCTTTTCCCTGCAACAGAGAAATATGGAAAGCGAGGTTTTCTATCGCACCATCGAACGAATAATCAACCCTAAACCGCTTGATCCTGAAGATGCATTGACAGACCTTATCCAGGCGCTCCATGAGCAGTTACTGGTGCGCGTTAAATCGGTGGCTAATGGCGAAGCCTGGCTTAAAACACATCCCGGCTTTGTTATTCCTATGCCATCAAATGCAAAAGGCATTTTTCAGACCGGCGGCCAATGGGAAGATTTTTCAACCCCTAACCGCGATTTACGGCTTTTGATTGCCATGGATGCAGCGCTTGGTTTCCCCGGCCGGGTTGCCGGTTCACCTGAAGACTTTAACGTCTCAAAACTGAGTTCACCTGAAGAAATTAAGAATAAGTTGCAGTCACTTCTTGAAAAAAAGGTTTCAGAACTTTCGATAAGTTATACCCGTTCCGATGGTTCATCGCAGGAACTGACAGTAGCTGAAATACTTAAAAGAAGGGATGCCTTTGAGATGGCTTATAATCCGAACGATGGAGTTGAAATACGCTGGGGCGCTCCGGAGGATAGCCCGGAAAGGGCAACATGCAAGCGGAAAGCACCTTCGAATCAGCAGAAAACCATGCAATCCATGCGAAAATGGTTTAGTCAGAGGCTTCATCCACCAACATAAAAAAGAGGTCTTAATTTACTTCATGAGTTCCATTGGAAAGAAACTTTACCGCTGGCGGCACTTTGGACTTTTCAAACAAATCATAACTCTTTTTTAGGTCGGCCCATAAACTGATTTTATCCTTGTCCTTGCTATAACCGTTTTTTAATCCTGAATAAGCAGCATCGTTCAGCTTAGCTGGGAAAATGGTCAACCCGATCTCTTTCTGGCCGCTGTTGTATGCTTCAATACAATAAACTGCCAGTTCGCTGATTTTGTCGTTTGTAATGGCAATACATCCCGATGATTCGCAACCTCCGTGAATAAATATCAGGTTTCCCAAATGGCCGCGAACACCCCTGATACTATCAGACGCGTTCGGATAGTTAATCTGCATCGACAAATAGTATTTGCTGTAAGGATTCAGATCGGTAATATGGTAAAACCCTTCAGGAACCTGTAAATCACGGGAACGCCTTTTTGGCCCGATAGTACCCGAGATTTCGCAGATTGGGAATTTCTTAACCTGCACGAAAACAGAGTCGGAAATATTTTTTGCCCACAACTCGACTATTTTTTCGGTTTTGAAAGCACGATGATAAATCCTCAGACTGTCGCGTGAGATTGAATGCCCGGCAAGCGTTTTAACAACTATTTTCTCTTTAGCTGCGTAGGCTTCCCTAACCCTGGTAAAAGTCATCTGTTTTGCCCTGAATGAAGGCGAAGGCATTTCTGAACCCAGGAACAATAAGGGGAATATGAATATTAAAAGTCGCATATAAATTTAAAATGGCTGGCAAAAATAATGGAAAAAAGGTACTTACAAATTTATTTCGTTCGGATTCATAAGGTTTCCTCTAAAGCTAATCAATTCAAGATTTTCCCTGATTCAGTATAGATTCAATTTCCTTTCTCACTTCAGAATATGAGATGCTGTTCCCTTCATTCAACTGATGTAAACCTTCTTCAATTGCCTCCTGATCTTCATAAGACAAATCTTCCCAACCTTTTTTATGAATAATCCTAATTGAATCGATTTTTCTTAAAGTCTTCTCGTCATCCAATTTAGAAATCCAATTAATTAACTTTAATCGAACTGCTTCAGTGTTCATCTTAAACTTATTTTTTCAAAATTAACAAATAAATCTCAAAATTCATCGTTTCAAAAAACTAGCATTCACACCCCGATTTATCTTTACCACCAAATTCAAACTGAATAGTAACGTGTTCAATATCAAATTCGTCGTGAAGTATTTTGCTGACTTCGTCACAGATAATTATTGTTTCGGAAACCTTTAAATCCTGTTCAAGATTCAGGTGACATTCGAAATGCAAAAGTTTGTCGGTTAAATTCCATACATGGATATGATGTACATTTTTCAATCCTTCAATTTGTTGCAGCCGGGCTTCTATTTCTGCAATATCAATTTCGGCAGGAACCATCTGCATTAATATGGTTACCGACTCTTTCAGCAATTTAAAGGTATGAACCAGAAGATAAACCCCGATTAAAATGGTTACCACCGCATCGACCCAGATAATATTAAAAAACCAGATTAAAACCGCCCCTGTAATTACAGCCAGCGAAGTTAACGCATCGCCCATCAAATGCAGGTAAGCTGCTTTGATGTTGATATTTTTGTTTTTTTCGCGTTCAAGGATTAAAACCGAAATACCGTTGGCAACCAAACCCAGCAATCCCAGCCAAAACATCCATTTGGCTTCAACCGGTTGTGGATGAAGAAGACGTTCGATGGCTTCAAAAATCAGGTAAACCGAAATGGCAATCAGTGCAATCGAGTTGATAAATGCAGCCAGAATTTCGGCCCGTTTATAGCCAAAAGTCGATTTATTGGTCGATGGCCTGCGACTTAAAACCTGTGCTGACCAGGCCAGTATTACCGAAACCGAATCGCTCAGATTATGAATGGCATCGGAAATCAGCGCAAGACTTCCCGAAATAATTCCTCCAATAAATTGAGCAACTGTTATTATCAGATTCAGTATAATGGTAAAAATCAGTTTGGGTAAAGAAACCTGGTTTGTATCGTGGTTATTTGACATTCTTTTTTATTCTAAAACATTGTTTCATATCTTTGGTTTAACTGTTTTACAGAAATTATTTAAACAAAAATAGTTCGAATTATGAAAAAATACATTTTAACCCTGTTTTTCATTACAGGTATTGTAAATTATATGTTTGCCCAAATGACTTTAAGTTACGAAATAAGATCGTCAATGGATTTTTATCAGGCCAATAAGTTTCTTAGCGGAGATTGGAAAGATCACCTTACCGAAAAAGATATTACAGGGTCGCCCTATTTAAACGACGAATTTGTCAGTGGTTCAATTTTTACAATACAAATGCAGCGGTATGTCGATATTCCGCTCCGGTACAATATTTATAACGACGACCTCGAATTTAAAACTGCGGCTGGCGCGTTGCAGGCGCTGGCAACACCCGAAATAGTTGAAAAGGCAGTATTTGGTAACTTCAAGTTGGTTTATTCACCTTACTCGCAGGCAAACAAAATTAAAAAAGGATACTTTCTGGTATTGGAAGAAGGCAAGGCGTCGCTTTTTGCCAAACCTGTTGTTTTATTGAGAGGGCCAGTTGAAGCAGGAGCTTACAAAGAACCGGAGCCTGCAAAATTTATAAAAAAAGCCGACGAGTATTACATTAGGATCGGCATTGAACAGGCCATTTTAATCAACAATAAAAAAGACCTGATTGCAGCTTTTCCTGATAACCGGGAAAAAATCGAAAGTTTCATTGAAAAAAATAAAATCAAAACCAATAAACCCGAAAGTCTAAAAGAAGTAGTACGGTATTACAATTCGCTATAGTTGTCGCAATTTCAGTAAAAACCTAAATAATTTTTGCAACGGTTGCAACATTGGTTTTTAACGTTCGTCATTCAAACAGAAACAAAAATAAAGTTTGAAAACACTTTACGAAAATATTCACCAGGAGATTATTGACCAGTGCAGGGAAGGTAACCAAAAGGCACATTTTCAACTGTATAAGTTGTATTACAGGCCAATGTACAGCATCTGTATGAGAATAATCAACAATGCAACCGAAGCCGAAGATGTGATGCAGGAATCTTTTTTAAATGCTTTTACAAAGATTGACACTTACAAAGGTGAAGTGAGTTTCGGGGCCTGGCTGAAAAAAATTGTAATCAACCGTTCTTTGGATTATTTGAAAAAACGAAAAGTGAAGTTTGAGGAGATAAACGAAAAAACGAATCAGCTACCCGATTATCAAATGGAAATCAAAGAGGTGAATATGAAGGTGATAAAGGATGCCATTCAGAAATTACCCGATGGTTACCGGGTGGTGTTCAGCTTATTCCTGATTGAAGGTTACGACCACGAAGAAATCAGCGAGATTCTGGGGATAAGCAATACGAGCTCGCGGACCCAGTATTTAAGAGCTAAAAACAAATTGAGAGAACTATTAAAAGACACAGAAGTATTTTCTTACAATTAAACACGATGAAAGCAAAAGATAACATAGAGGAAATTATTTTGAACAACTTGAAAGAGTTAAACGACCATGAACCCATGGACGGCCATTTCGAAAGGTTTCAGGCGAAATTGAACAAGCAAAACAAAAGGAAATTAATCACATTCAGCCTGGTTTGGAAAGTTGCGGCTGCGGTGGTTTTTGTTTTAATGGCGGTAAATCAGGCAAACATTTATTTCTCGCCTGAAAAACAAAATGAGAATTTAACAGCCAACAATTCAGAATTTACGCTTTCATCGGTTTCGCCCGAATACAAAGAGGTTGAGTTTTATTATACAAACGCCATCAGTGTAGGGTTAAATCAGTGGAATACCTTAAAAGATGATGGTTTTATCTCAGAACCCGAACAGGGATTGATGAATTTCGAACTGTCCGAATTTGAAGTAAGGTTTAAAACACTTCAAACCGACCTTGCCGCGAACCCAAACGATGAGCGGGTAATTAACGCGATGCTTGAATATTACCAGGCAAAACTCGAAATTATAAATATGATAGTAACCAAGTTACAGGAAGTGAAACAGCAAAAAAACATAAATAATGAAAACAACATTTAAGATTACAGCATTACTGGTTCTGGTTATCGGTTTAGGCGCCGGAAGAACCACACTGGCAGTGGAGAAAACAAAAAAATACCACGAATCGTGGCCGGTAAGCAGTGTTGAAACACTCGATATTTCAAACAAGTTTGGAGAGGTAAAATTCAAAAACGACGGAGGTACCGAAATTACAATCGATGTGCTTGTAACGGTTGAGGCTTCAAGCGACGGCAAGGCAAACGAACTTTTAAACATGATCGATGTGAAGTTCAGCAAAAGCGGAAATGTTGTAAAGGCAGTAACATCGATTGAAAACAATTTTAAAAGCCAGCGCAGGTTCAGCATCGATTATACGGTAAATGTTCCGGCCGATAAAAACCTGCGGGTGTCAAACAAATATGGCAATGTGGTTGTAAACAAGCTAACCGGAACCGGCGAATTCGATGTTCAGTATGGAAACATAACGGCTGTTAGTTTAAAAGGGGCAAGTACCAGGTTGAAACTGGCTTACGGGAAAGGCAATATCAACGAAACCGGAAACCTGGAAACCAATATCAGCTATTCGAATATTACAATGGGAGAAACTGGTGACCTGCGGCTGAACTCGAAATATTCAACAGTTGATTTGGATAAGGCAAAAAATATTCAAACTGAATCGAGATACGACAAACTTAATTTTGGGGAAACTGTATCGGTAAAAGCCGACACCAAATACAGCCAGGTCAGAATTGCACGTCTTACTAAAAGTTTACTGATTAGCTCAGGTTACGGGGGAGTAAAAGTCGATAAAATTGCACCCGATTTTGAGTCGGTTGACATTACCAACTCTTACGGTCAGATCTCGCTTGGATTAGGCGGGACAAGTTACAATGTGGATGCCCGGTGCGATTACTGCGGCATTTCGTACCCGCAAGACCGGTTTAAGGGAAACCGGATGAAAGAAAACACATCCATACAACTCCTGGGAAAGATTGGTTCAGCAGGTGGTGGAAATGTGGTGGTGAAAAGCCGGTATGGGGAGATAAAACTGGACCAGTGAAGAATGCGTGAATGCAGGAATGAGGGAATGATAAGAAAGTACCTTAAAGGAGTGAAAGAGTTGTTTACGGGCAAGGTAAGCTGCTCTTTTGTTTTTTAGAAATTTTCCTATGATTGATGAATTCACGACATCTTGGGTCGTCATGCTGTCCCGAAAAATATCGGGATCAGTATCAGTCAAATAAAAGATACTGAAACGAGTTCAGGATGACGTTCTTGTGGATTTTTGCGGATATACAAATTTCCTATTTCAGGGTGGAATAAAAACCCAATTTATAAATGTCGAACCAGAAAAGGCGGGGTTTGGGCCCGGTTAAATTACTTTTGATAAAACGATGGCTTAATTTGTAAAACCTCCTCAAAATAAAAGTTGGGAGGAATTTCGTTATTGCATAATAACGGTTTAAAAAATGAACCTGTTGTGTAAAAACACCATCGCCGGGCAAAATATTATGGGTAATTTCATACAAACTTTTCAGTGCTGTTTTGGTTTTCTCAATAAAAACACGCGAATCTTCCAGCCCTGTATGTTCCAGTGGATTATTGATGTGAAAAATCTCAATCCCGTTCCTGAATAAATCGTAACCCAGCAAAGTATCTTCGTGCCCGTATTTTTTAATGTCTTCCCGAAAATGCACTTTTTCAAAAACCGTTTTTTCAATCAGAAAGTTATTCGAAGTAATTATAAAACCCTTTTTATTGTTCCTGGTTTCGGCAGGAATTGCTTCTCGGTTTGTACCGTAAAACCAACGCAGATATTTTTCAGGCTGTGCAGGTTTCTCCGGTTTATAAGCGGTTCCGCCACATAAAACACGGTTGGGTTTTATGTTTTCAATAAAGTTTTTGAGGTAGTTTTTATCAACCGGCAACGAATCGGCATCGATAAAAAGCAAATTCCCGAATTGCGATTCAAAACCCATTTTATTGCGGATAGCAGACCTGCCAATATTTTGCCCGAGTTCGGTGTAAATCACCCCGGAGAGACCGGCAATTTTGCAGTTTTTCAGTTTAACCGGTTCTTCCGATCCATCGTCGTAAACCCTGATTTCGTACTGAATTTTTAGTTCTTCGGCTTGCTTAATAAGCCGTGAAACCAAATCGCCAACCTCATAATTATATACCGGAATATTTATCGAAAGCATTTATGAAATTTTGAACGGGTGAAATTTACAGAAATTTATATTTCAAAAGATACAGTTGCCAAAGATTCACTGATTTAATTAACAATCTGTGACTCTGTGGCTTAAATAAATTGATTTGTAACTGTTTTTAAAACTCTGTTTTGTACAAATTATTTTAATTTTGACCGGTAAATTTGGAGAACGATGAGACAATACTTCGCATTTTTTTTACTTTTTGTTTCGTACTTTGCCAGCAGTCAGGGATTCGAAATAAATATTAAAATTGATTCGACTGCAAACACACAGATTATTCTGACCAATTATTATCTCGGAAATATTTATAAAAAAGATTCTATTCAGCTTGACACCAAGGGATTTGGAACTTTCTCAGCAGATACTTTATTGCCACAGGGACTTTATAAAATATATCTCGACGATAAAAATCATTTCGACTTTCTGTTGGGGGCCGACCAGATATTTTCAATTTCAAAAAATTCATTTACCTCACCTGAAATCAAAATAATTGGCGCTCCCGAATCGGAAGAATTTGCCAAATACACCGTTTTCCTGAGAAACATGCAAAATAAAGGCGCTGAATTGAACAAGAAAATGGAAACCGCAACCGCCGAAGAAAAAGCCGTTTTAAAGGCAGAAATGAATAAACTGACTCCCGAAATGCACGCTTACTGGTTTAGGATTAAAGAACAATATCCAAACACATTCCTGTCTGCTTTTTTATTGTCGAATTATGTACCCGCATTAGATATATCAACACTTCCGGTGGAGATTCAGAAAAACGATTCGTTGCTTTTGTTTGCCCGTTTCAATTATCAGAAAGCGCATTTCTGGGACTATTTTGATTATACCGACGAGCGTTTTTTATACACTCCCCTATTCAAACCTAAACTGGAAACCTGGTTTACAAAGGTTTTATACCAGAACTATGATTCTGTAAAACCCGATGTTTATCAATTTATTGAGGATGTCCGTTCCAATAAGCGCATTTTTCAGTTTGCGTGTTCATGGTTTCTGAATGCCAGCATCAACAGCAATATTATGGGAATGGATGCTCTTTTTGTCGATTTGGCACGAACTTATTATTTCAGCGGCCAGGCATTCTGGGCAACCGACGAATCGATAAAAAAAATAAGGGAGAATGTAGCTTTTGCCGAGCATAACCTGATTGGAAAAACCGCCCGCGACTTAACCCTTGAAAATATCGAAGGAGAATTTGTAAACCTTCATAAAATAAAATCGAAGATCACGATTGTATTAATTTACGAACCTAACTGCTCGCATTGTAAAGTGTTTGTGCCGCAACTGCACACCGATGTTTATCAGAAATTCAAAGATAAGGGACTTGCAGTTTATGCCGTTTATTCGATGGCCGACAAAGCAGAATGGAGCGAATTTTTAACCAAACACAATTTATTCGACTGGATAAATGTGTGGGACGAAAACCACGTTTCGCAATTCAAAATTTTGTACGATGCCCGAAAAACGCCGGCAGCTTATATTTTAGACGAAAACAAAAAGATAATTGCCAAAGGAATGAATGTGGAACAAATCGGTGATTTGATGAAAATTCTTTTATACTGATTTTTGTTTTTTGCCGGTTTGTATTGCAAGAGCAGTAGCCGCTTCAATGGCAACAGTGAGATCGGCCATAACTGCTAAAAAGAAAGTTGATACAATTGCAATCATATCGGATACCTGGCAATTAAACAACCGGTTACCAGGGCACAAAAGAGATTTTACGCGTAATATTGTCCTGCCCGGCGTCGAAACGGACAAAATACACCCCGGGAACATTTCCTGTTAAATCGATATCAACTTTTCTGGCAGCAATCCTGGTAATTTTAACTTCAGTTTTCTGACCTAAAAGATTGAACACAGCAACCTTATTATCGGGAATATCCTGGCCGGCTTCTACAGTTACCCTCGAATTTGACGGATTTGGATATACTAAAATATCCAGCGGATTAGTTACAAGTGGGGTGTCGGTGCTGAAATCACCTATATTACAGGCCACCAGTTCAAATATATTCGAAATTGCCTTTTTATCCGGATTGGCTTCCTTAAAATTGTACCACTTATTATTTTGCAGAAAGTAAAATGTGTTGATTTCGCTGGCTGTTCGCAGCGACTGATAAACAACAAACGAATCGAGGGGTTGAATGTTGCTCAGCTCAAAACCCACAAAAAAGATTTCATCAGTTTTAACATTTTCTGTGAAACCAATAAAATTCATAGCATCCTGGGCAAAACCGGCTGTTTTAACCACCTGCGAGTAAATCAGTTTCTCTGGAAGCTTTGTTCCGTTGTAAACTTTAATTTTTATTTCACTATTATTACTTTTCAGCACATTTTTAAATTTCCCGACGCCCAGCGAAATACCCGACAATATTTCGTTGCCATCAATTGAAAACCGTTCCATAATTTCGGTTATTCCCACACTGTTACTGCCACCCCAGTAACCTGCGAATTGATTTGAATTTTTAATTGGAATTACGCTGTAATTATCGTTGTCGCTAAGGTTGGTAAATGCCCCGCAAAGATTTTCACCCTTATAAAATTGCTTTCCTGCCAAAGCCTGAACGCCTGATTTTACGGGATCCAACCAGTATTTTAACTGTTTTGTTGAATCGGATCTGTAATCCCACGATAATGCAAACCTGTTAAAATAATCGTTTACAGGATTTTTACAAGTAGCTTCTCCTCCAGTGAGTGTACCAATAACATTTTTATTTGCATCGAATAAAGGGCCACCTGACGAGCCATTTTCAGTAACGCCCTTTTCCCATCTCAAGATTTTAAGAAATCCATCTTTTGTGTAAGTATTGCTGAAACTTGAAATTACAGGTGGATTTGAGTCTGAAGCAATCTTTTTAATATCTCCCTGAGGATGATGAATGCTCTCCGTTGAAGCGGGCAGATTAGCCGATCGGTCCCATCCGGCAAAATAAGGGCGATAGTTAGGAGGCGGAATCAGGCTCATTTCAACCAAAGCAAGATCGGAAGAGCGTCGTGTAGGGAAAG